>JAYUCN010000921.1:0-2930 GCA_043740335.1 Planctomycetota bacterium | reverse complement strand
TTCCAGTGTTCGTCGGACGGTGGCCTGCAGTGGACGCCGGTGCCGGGAGGTCTGACCACGCAGCATCGCTTCTTCACGGTCCTCGGCACGCCACTGTTCGCCAGCTCGGCTGGGATGCAGTACGCGGGCCCGTGGGTCGAGGTCGTCGACTATGTGCACACGTGGAAGCAAGCACTGGGCATCGACACCAGCACGCAAGCTGGCGTCGTCGAGGCTGTCATCAAGGGGTTCGGCGGTCAGGTGGGTTCGTTGTCGACTGCGATCGAAGGGGTGCGCTACGACACTGTCACGCTCGGCGGCGATGGCGGTGCGTCGCACTACTACTACGGCTCTGGCGTGCAGCTCTCGCGGCTGCTCGACAACCATGGGAACGGCGTCTTCGTGAACTGCTCGGACTGTGCGTCGTCGACGGCGGCGATGCTCGCGATGGTCGGCGTGCCGGGCGTTCAGTTGCAGCGGCTCGGCGGCATGACCCTGCGCGCGATCCGCGGCATCGGCGCGCCTTCCTACACGTTGAACCTCTGGGGCAGCGGCTCGCACGGCTTCTCGTACCACCACATCGTGACGCGCAACGGCGGCGTGAACGTCGCCGACGCATGCCTGTGGGTGGACGAGGACGGCAATCCGAACGCCTTGCCGGGCAGTCCGGGTTTCAATTGCGATCGTCCGTGGACCGGCAGCGCCACCAGCTATGCCTCGCTGCTGGCGTGGAGCCCGATCAGCTTCTTTCTCGAACCCCTGCCTGCCTTGCAGTAAGTGTCGTCATGAGCCGAACGATTTCCATGATGGTTCTGCTGCTGGCGGTGTCACTCAAAGCACAGGAGCCGCCTGCCCAGGCCCTTGTCCAAGGGCCGCCGTCGCGCGAGGCGTTCTTGCAGGAAGTGGCGACGCGCTACCGCGCCGCCGAGTGGCCGCGCGGGGAGCTGCGCGAAGGAGTGAACCTCGGCGCGCTGGTGCTGCCCGGCTACACGGGCGACGTCGTCGAGCACGCGCCACCGGGGCCGCTGCAACGGCGGTTCGTCGACAAGAACGGCGAGGTGCAATTCCTGGTCGAGGCGTTCGTCGTCGATCAGGTGGGGGAGGCGCATCAGCACCTGGTCGATTGGCTCGCGACGGTGAGCAAGCCGGGCACGGTGCCGAGTGCTGCGCAGGAAGGCATCCCGGTCGGCGACGTGGGCTACGTCGGCTGGGCGCGGCGGACCGAACGGCGTATCGCGTGGATCGCGTTCGTGCGCGACAACGTGGCGGTGCGCGTGGCCTGCCTCGACCCGAGTGCTGTCCCGCATCCGGACCTGGCGAGCGTGGCGCAGGTGGTGGATGGCGCGATCGCGCGCGAGGCGCGGGTCGTGAAGGGGAAGGCGGTGCCGAAGCCGACGATCCAGCGCTTCGCTGCGGAACGGCAACGGTGCCGCGCTGGTGATGTCGTGCCGTTGACGGTGCAGGTGGATTCCGCGTCGGGGCCGTGCTCGTGTCGGTTCGTGATCGACGGTCCTGGGCAGGGCTATGTCGAACAGGATGATCGGGGCGTGTGGCAGTTGCACACGACGGGCGCCGGGTCGGTCACGCTCGTGCTCCAGGTGACGAGTGCGCGCGGGACGCTTGCCACGGCAACAGCAGCAGTCGCGATTGCGCCCGAAAAGTAGTTGGGCGCTTTGTGATGGAGGCATGGACCCTGTGAAGTGCGGTTCTACATCGATCCGGACTCCGGCGAGCCCCACATGGCTCGCCACGGCGTCAGCGAATCTCGGACCGAAGGCCAGGCACGCACTCCGGCGTCGCCGGAGAAGGAGATCATGATGAAGCAGAGCAAGTTTCCACCCGGTTGGGACGAGGCCCGTGTTCGGCGCGTCCTCGATCACTACCAGTCGCAGACCGACGTGGAGGCGGTCGCGGAGGACGAGGCTTCGTTCGAGGCCACGACGCACACGGCGATGGAAATCCCCGTTGAGCTCCTTCCGGCCGTCCGCGAGCTCATCGCGAAAGGCAAGCGGAGTGCCTGACCGTTTCGTGATCAGCGCTGCAGCTCAGCGACTGCGGGCCTTCGCCTTCGACCGGGACGACGACTTCTTCGCGGGCTTCTTCGCGGCGACGGCCCTCTTCGGCGCCTTCGCCTTCGGCTTGGCCGCAGCCTTCTTGGCCGCCGGCTTCGCCACGACCTTCGGCGCCGCCTTCTTCACCGCGGGCTTCTTCGCGACCTTCTGCGACTCCGTCTTCGCCACCTCTGCCTTCGCCGGACCGAGCAGTTTGCGCAGCACGGTCTGCAGAATCCCACCATTGCGGTAGTAGTCGACCTCGACCGGCGTGTCGATGCGGCACAGCGCCTGGAACGTCGTGACCTTGCCGTTCTCGGGATGGGTCGCCGTCACCGTGAGCTGCTGCCGCGGCTTGACCGTGTCGTCGATTGCGATGTCGAACACCTCGAGCCCCGTGAGACCCAGGCCGTCGCGCGACTGCCCCTCCAGATACTGGAGCGGCAGGACCCCCATGCCGACCAGATTGCTGCGGTGGATGCGTTCATAGCTCTCGGCGAGCACGAACTTCACCCCGAGCAGGAACGTGCCCTTCGCTGCCCAGTCGCGCGAACTGCCCGCGCCGTACTCCTTGCCCGCCAACACGCACAGCCCCACACCCTCCTGCTGATACCGCATCGCCGCGTCATAGATCGACATCGGTTCGCCGCTCGGCAGGTGCTTCGTGAGGCCGCCCTCCTGCGTGACCAGGAAGTTGCGCAGACGGATGTTGCCGAACGTGCCGCGCGTCATCACGCGGTCGTTGCCGCGGCGCGCCCCGTACTGATTGAAGTCGGCCTGCTCCACCCCGTTCTCGATGAGATAGCGCCCGGCAGGACTGTCCTTCTTGATGTTGCCGGCCGGCGAGATGTGGTCGGTCGTCACCGAGTCGCCGAGCACCGCCAGCGCACGCGCGCCGCG
>JAYUCN010000920.1:0-7136 GCA_043740335.1 Planctomycetota bacterium | reverse complement strand
GCGACGAAGCCGACGCAGGTGTGGCTGGTGCCGGTGTTCCTGCTGCTCGGCCGACGACGCGCGGTCGGCTGGGCCCTGCTGGCTGGCGCCACCGCTGCACTGCTGACGCTGGCGTTGGAGCGCTTCGACCTCGGTCCGTGGCAGCGCTGGCTCGAAGGCAGCTTCTGCCTCGGCACGCAGACGGATGCGTTCGCGACGCCGGCCCTCGACTTCCCGCCGTTCGAGTGGATGAACCAGTCGCTGCGCTGCGCGGTCGCACGTTGGGGCGGCAGCGTGCCACCCGAACTCGCAGCCCGCGTCGCGCTCGGCGTGACACCTGGCCTCGGCCTCGACGCCACGACGGTGGCGTGGCTCACGCGCGGCCTCGGCCTCGGTCTGCTCGGCGTGCTGCTGCGCACTACGTGGCGCACACGATCGGCCCCGGCAGCGCGGCTGTGGGTGTTCGCGGCAGCGCTCGTGGTGTCCGTGCTGTTGAGCCCGCTGAGTTGGAAGGCGCACCACGTGGCGCTGCTGCCGGTGCTGTTCCTCATGCTGCAGGAGGCCGTCGCCCACCGATCGCGCGCGCGCTGCTGCGTACTCGCGGCCTGGGCCGTCTGCTGCCTGCCCGGCAAGGAACTCGTCGGCGACGCCGTCGACGAGTGGCAGAACAGCCTCTACGTCGTGACCCTGTGGGACATCGTGCTGTTCGTACTGGCACTGCGCGCAGCCGGTTCAGCGGCGCGCGAACACAGCGACGCCGCGCGCGCGCGCCAGCTCGTCTAGCTCGCGGGGCAGGACGAGCCGTTCGAAGCGATCAGCAAGACCCTTGACGAGCTCGGCGTACTGCTCGCGGCGGCTGCGTTCACTGAGCACCACGAAGCGCACCGCCGGTGGCGACGCCATCGCCAGCAACTCGGCAACGGCGAAGTGCCGCGGCGGCAACGGTCGCCGACCCGCAAACCAGAGCACGCGCGTGAGGTCGCCCGTGAGCTCGTCACCGGGTTGCAGCCTTGCCGCGAGGAACTCACCGACGCGTCGCTCGGCGAGCCGGTCGGGCTCGATGGTGCCGTTCCAGGCCGAGGCGAGACCGAACGCGGCCAGCGCCGCCAGCGTGAGGTGTCGCAGCCCTCGCGGCAGCACTGCGACCGCGGCACCCGCCAAGGCCAATGCAGGCACGGCGGCCGAGAGGAAGAAACGCCGCCGTACGACGAACATGCAGACGACGGCGATCTGCAGCACGACCTGCCACACGAGCGGCCCGGTACCGCGCCGCCGCATGGCGAACAGCGGCAGCAGGCCGGCGGGGCCGAAGGCTTCGAACCACGCCGCCGGGATCTGCAGCAGGTTGGTCCAAACGTGTCCGCGTTCGGCCAGGTCGTCGCGCTGCGCGTGGAACTCGTGGATCGGCAGCGGATCGAAGCCGTGACCACAAGCCCATCGGGTCGCGGCGAGGGCCAGCACGGCCCCGACCACCGGCACCAGCGACATGAGCGCCGCGCGGCGGCGGGCGAACACGAACGCCACAGCCAGCAACGCACCTTCAGGCCGGATCCAGAACGCCACGCCCGACCACATGCCCAGGCGCCACCACTGCGCGCGCAGACCACAGCAACAACCGAGTGCCATCGCCAACAGGAACGGCGGCTCGCTGTAGACCTCCGCCGCGTTGCGTGCGAGCAGCGAACTGCTGGTCCACAGCACGGCGGCGGGCAAACCAGCGCCGGGTCGCACGTGCTCGGCGATGGCAACGAGCGGCAGCAGACAGAGGCCGGCGGCAAGGACCCCGCACGCCACCGCAACCGTCCACGCGTCGACTCCGATCGCGACTCCGCCCGCGCAGAGCAGCGGGAACCCGGGCGGGAACACTTCGGCCAATGCAGCGGCCCAGTCGCCGGCGGCGAAGCGTTGCGCCATCCAGAGGTAGGAGACGCCGTCCTCGGCGGGCACCGGCGTGCGGTGCGCAAGCCACAGCCGCCAACCGATCGCCGCGACCACGAGGCAGCCGAGCCACGCGCGCGACGGCGAGCCTGGGGTCGGCACGCCAGCGTCCTCGGTCATCGCGGTGCTGGCTCGCGCACGACGGGATTGCGCAGCACGCCAAGCCTCTCGATCTCGACTTCCATGACGTCACCGTGCACGACCGGACCCACCCCCTCGGGCGTGCCCATCGCGACGAGGTCGCCGGGCCGCAGCGTGGTGCAACGCGCCATCGCTGCCAGCGCCGGTCCGACCTTGAACACCATGTCCTTCGTGCGCGCATCCTGCTTCGTCGTGCCGTTGACGCGCATCGTGATGCGCAGGTCGCTCGGGTCGAGCGCATCCGCCGGCACCACGAACGGACCGACCGGGCAGAACGTGTCGAACGACTTGCTGCGCAACCACGGGTACTTCCGGTCGCGGTCGCTGCCCTGCAGCTTGCGCGCCGTCACGTCGTTGAGCAGCGTGTAGCCGGCGACGAGGGTCATGGCCTGGACGGCGTCGACGTACTTCGCGCCGCGTTCGTTCGGATCGGCGAAGCCGAGCACGAGCCCGAGCTCCGCCTCATGGTCGACGCGCGTGTCGAGCCAGTGCGGAATCACGACGTCCTCGCCATGCGCAACGAGCGTGTCAGGCAACTTGGCGAAGAAGAGCGGCTCCGCCGGGGCCTCGCCACCCAACTCCTTCGCATGCGCGACGTAGTTCTTCGCCAGGCAGAGGATCTTGCCGGGACGCGGCACGGGCGGCAGGAACCGCTGCGGCGCTGCCATCGTCGGCGCCTTCTGCATGCGGGACGCGAGGTCTTTGGCGCGCAGCTGCCCGCGCGTGAGCAGCGTGTGCACGTCGAGCGGACCGAGGTCGAACCAACGCGGGCCGCGCGGATCGACGGCGCCGAGGTGGGCGGTTGCACCGTGCTGGAAGCGGAACCACGCCGGGCTGGCCGGCAGGTTGGCCGGCAATTCCATCGGCTCCGTCGGCTTCACCGACAGCGCTCCAACGCCGTCATCGCGTAGCACGTGCAGAGCAGCGGCAGGTTCTCCATCCAGCGGTCGTTCTTGCCATTGACCCACGTGCCATCGGCCTGCTGCATGCCCTCGAGGTGCGCGCGCAACGCCTTCCGCCAATCGACCTCGGTTGTGGACGGAGCACCCTTGGCGTCCTTTCCGGCCACCTTGACGTTCGCCACGCCCGCGGTGTCGAGCGCCTGGGCCAGCACCATGTAGTAGTAGAAGAGTCCCTGGTACTTCACCTTCTCGGCCAGCGTCGGGTCCGAACCAGGATTGACGGTGAGTGTCCAGTTCTCAGAGATCCACTTCACGGCCGCCTGCACGCGCGGGTCGTCGCCCTTCAGGCCCGCCAGCGTGTAGGACTTGAGCAGCGCATAGGTCATCGAGCCATAACTGCGCGGCACCGACTTGCCATCAGGTTGCACGACGTAGCCCGCCGCACTGTTGCCGGGGTAGTAGGCGGCACCGCCGTCGTCGCCCGAGGTCGCGTCGAGCACCACGCCCTCGTGGTCCAGATCCGGAACCTTGCCCGAGAAGTCGTTCACGGACTTCAGGTTCTGCGTGCGCTGCAGGAAGACGAGCGCCTTGCTGAACGCCTCGTGGTCGGCGGGCAGCCCGGTCGCACGCAGGGCTTCGAGCGAGAAGTGCAGGTTGCTGAGATCGCCGCGCTGGCTGTTGCCGTAGCCGATCGAGCCGTAGTCGCGGTCGCTGCGCTGGTAGCCGCCGGCCTCGCTGTTCTGGAAGCCGAGGATCGCGTGCTGCGCCTTTTTCAGGGCGGGCTTGGCAGCCGCGTCATCCCAACGCGTGAGGGCGGCGACGACGACGCAGGTCGTGTAGTTGGGCACCTGCTGGCCGAACGTGCCGTCCTCGTTCTGGCCAGCGACGAGCCAGCGCAGCCCCTTCTCGATCGTCGCCTGCTCCTCGGCCGAACGCATCGCCTTGGGCTTGGTCTCCAGCGCGAGCAGACCGAAACCCGTCAGTGCCGGATCGGGGAACGTCTTGCCGCGCATCGTCACCGCGAACACACCGTCCTTCTGCTGCGCCAGCAACCACGCGAACGCCTTCTGCTGTGCCGGTGAGAACACCGCCGCGGGGGCCTTGGCCTGTGGGTCCTGGGTGCTGTCGAGCAGCTTGTTGGCAACCTGGCACGCGACCAGCTGCACGAGGGCCTGCGCGGCCGCGGGGCGGTCGAGATCTTGCTCGTGCACTCCCCACACTGCCGCCTGTTCGGCGGCTGCCTTGGCCAGATCCTGCGGGAACACGTCGGTGCGCACCTGTTGGAGCACGGTCGAGACGACCGGCTGGAAGCCCCGTGCCTCGCTGCCCTGTCGGCCGAGCCACGCGCGCGCGCGCGCCACTTCCTCGCCGAACTGTTCGGGCTCGAGCGCCACATCGTGCAGGGCCTCGATGACCCATGCCGTGGTCTCCGCGTCGCCAAAGCTGCCATCGGCCTTGCGGCCCTTGATCAGGAAGTCCACCGCGGCCGTCACGCTGGGCACGTCATTGGGGTAGTAGTAGCGGCGGTGGCACCTGGCCATTGCCAAGACGATCTTGGCCGTTGCCAGCACCGAATCGCCGCCGAGCGACGGCAGGTGCTGCGCACGCGCCGTCTCGCGCACGACGCCCACGAGCCGGTCGATCTCGTCCTTGCAGATCGTGCCGCGCTTGCGCAAAGGCAGGTTGTCGCCCTGCGCGCAAGCGATGGACTGGGTGAGGACGAAGAGGCCGAGAGCGCCGCGGAGGATGCTGTTCATGCGGAAGGACGAGAGGTTAGAACCGGCCGGATGGCGCACCAAACGGAAACAGGCAAGCCGGGTTCAGGCGGCAGGGTCACCTGCCGACCGTGGCAGCGGCATGCTGACGACGACCAGGACGGCCCCCGTCTCACCTTCGGCCCGGCGTCCCCTGCGCGATAGCACCCGCGGGAACGGACGGTATTCTTCTGCGCCCGCATGTTCCGCAACCGGACCGTCTCGCTCGTCATCCCCGCCTACAACGAGGAACAGACGATCCGCCAGGTGGTCGAGGAGTTCCGGCAGGAACCGCACCTCGACGAGATCGTCGTCGTCGACAACAACTGCAAGGACCGCACGGCGGAGTTGGCCCGTGCTGCCGGCGCCCGCGTGATCGTCGAGAGCCGGCCCGGGTATGGCGCTGCCCTCATGGCCGGCATGGACGCCGCCAAGGGTGACATCCTCGTGCTCGTCGAAGCCGACGGCAGCTTCCGCGCGCGCGACGTCGAGAAGCTGCTCGTCTATCTCGACGACGCCGGCATGGTGATGGGCACGCGCACGACGCGGCAGATGGTCGAGCAGGGCGCCAACATGCGCTTCCTGCTGCGCTGGGGCAACGTGTTCATGGCGAAGTTCCTGCAGCTCTGCTGGCTGCGACCGGCCGAACCGCGCTTCACCGACGTCGGCTGCACCTACCGGGCGCTCACGCGCGAAACCTTCGCGAAGATCCGGCCGCGGTTGTCGCAGACGGGGCCGGCGTTCTCGCCGGAGATGATGTGCGCGGCGCTCCAGGAGCGCTGCCGCATCATCGAAGTCCCCGTCACCTACTCGCAACGCATGGGTGGTGAATCGAAACACTCCGACACGCTCGGGCGCCAGGCGCGCACCGCCTGGAGGATGTTCCGCACCATCTGCCGGAAGCGGTTTCTCGAACGCAGCGCGCCGAGGACCGCCAGGGTCGCAGTGGCGCCGGCGAGGCGCGACTAGGCCGATGCCATCGCCTGCCCCCGGCAACCAGCAGCCGCCGAGCGAGTTGCCGGCCCGCTCCGCCGAAGTCCTCGTCTGCCAGCTCTGCGGCAGCCGGGATCGCTCGCTGAAGTTGCAGGACGGCCCGTTCCAGGTGGTGACGTGCAACGGCTGCGGCCTCGTCTACGTGACCCCGCGGTTGCAAGGCCAGGCCCTGCTCGACGTCTACGACGCCGGCTACTGGAAGAGCGAGAACCCCAAGCAGCGCGGCTACGCCGACTACGCGCGCGAGGGAGCCCTCTACCTCGCGACCTACGAGAAGCGCATGCGCCTCGTCGACCGCTGGCTGCCAGCGCGGGCGCGCATCCTCGATGTCGGTTGTGCCGCCGGCTACTTCCTGCGCGTCGTGCAGAAGCGCGGCCACGACGTGCACGGCGTCGAGTTGTCGGCTGCGATCGCGCACGAAGCAGTCGCCGCTCTCGGCGAGGCACGCATCCACGTCGGCACGCTCGACGAGGCGGTGACGGCGAGGCACTACGCGCCGCAGTCGTTCGACCTCGTCACGCTGTGGGACGTGATCGAACACGTGCCCGAGCCGCAGGGCTTGCTGCGGCGCATCCGCGGCCTCGTGAAGCCTTCTGGCAAGCTCCTGCTCGAGACCCAGAACGTCGCCTCGCGTTGGGCGCGCCTGCTCGGGGCTCGCTGGCACCACTACAAACACGACGAGCACCTCTACCACTTCTCTCCCGACACGATCCGCCGCCTGCTCGCGGACTGCGGCTTCCGCGTCGTCGACCTCGGCTCCGCCTTCGCGGGCAAATACGTGTCGTTCGGCTTCCTGGCCGAACGGGCGGGCAAGCTCGGGCGCATTCCAGGTCTGCTGGCGAAGCCGTTGGCCCTGCTCGCGGCGTGCAACCTCTACGTGAATCCGCACGACGAGATGATCGTCGTCGCCGAGCCAGTCTGAGCTCGGCTGACCGGCTGCGGTGCCACGGCGCTGGTTCCCAGAGCGGGCTCCCCTTGCTGATTCACTGAGCAGCCTGCGCTGGGCGCTGCAACTCGTAGCGGATCTCGAGCGCCTTCAGCGTGAAGGCTTGCCCGTAGGAGCGGGCAGCCTGCGTGTCGGCGAAGCTGTGACCACCGCTGCCCGTGCGCATCGCTTCGAACTCGCGTCGCGTGATGTCGGCCGCAACGACCGGCTCGACCTTCGTGCACACGGCCACATGCATGCGGCGGTTGGTCGGGTCGACGAGCAGTCCGGTCGACTCCTCTGCCTTGAGCTCGGAATGGCTCCTCCACAGGAAGACGACCGTCGGATCGTAGGCCTTGTCGAAGCGCGGACGGTCCTTCAGATCGCGCACGTACGGACCGACGGTGGTGACGGTGAAGCCGGCCTCCGCCGCCGCTTCGTCGAGCACCTGGCCGTGGAGCTTCTTGGCCTCGTCGGCGATCTCGAGGTCGATGGCCTTGCCGA
>JAYUCN010000919.1:0-2935 GCA_043740335.1 Planctomycetota bacterium | reverse complement strand
CCATGCAACCTCTCTACGCACGGGCGCTGCGGAGAGGATTTTTTCAGTGCGAAATCATCAGGCTTGCCGCGGCATCCCGTGGCGCAGACTCCTAGGCGGCGTGACTACTTGACTACTTGCCGGCCTTGGCGTCCTTGACATCGCCCTTGGCGGCGGTCGGCGCGATGTTCAGCATGCCCGACTGCTTGCCGAACGCGACGTAGACGCCAGCACCCGCGTCGTCCCCGGCATAGAGGCACATGAGGAGGCGCTTGCTCTCATGGCCCGAGTCTTCGAGCGCGAGCTTCGTCGTGAGCGTCTTGTTGTCCTTGCCCAGGAAGTTGATCTGCCAGGCGAGGTCCTCGGTGATCGTGAAGAAGACCTGGTACTCCCCGGCAGGAATCTGCAGGTCGCCGCACTTGACGTCGACCGAGGTATTGAACGTTCCGAGCGGCGCCTTGGGAGCGCCAGTGTTGACGCGCGTGCGGGCGCGGGCCCCGTTCTCCTTGTCCAGGATCGTCGCCATCGACGAGCCGCTGCCCCAGGTGATCGACGTGTAGTCGAGCGAGATCTTGGCGTCGCCGGCCATGACCGTCTGCTTGACGGTGGGGGCGTTGGTGTTCGACATGCCCTGCTTCTGGGCAAAAGCCGGGGCGCAGAGTGCAGTGGCGAGAACGATTGATAGGAGCTTCTTCATGGGTATTGGTTCCCTCGGGCGGTTGGAAAGGATCCCGGGGGGCGGCGAGTCTACGCATTGGCACGGGGTCCGGTCCGTACCGAGTTGGGGAATCCTCAGTCGAGGGTACGCAGGAACAGCTCGCAGGCGACCAGCAGGTAGAGGCCGTGACCGAGGTTGGCGTGTCCTCTGCGGTGCCGGTCGACGAAGGCAACCAGGCCGCCCGGGCGCAGGTGTGGGCGCTGGCGGCTGCGTGGTTCGGCCAGCAAGTCGAGCCATGGCAGGTCGCCGCGGAACCAACGATCGAGCGGCAGCGAGAAGCCGTGTTTGGGCAGGCGTAAGACCTCAGCCGGCAGATCGTTGGCGAACGCCGCGCGAACCGGTCTCTTGCCCAGAGCCGCACGGTGAGCACCGAAGACCGCGAAGTCGCCTTCAAGCCAAGGGCAACGCCCTTCGACGCCAGCCGCCATGGTGGCGATGTCCACTTTGGGCAGCAGATCACAACGCAGATAGCCGTCCAGGTCGTGAACGCGCGCGCGTTCGACCGGGTCGCCGGCTTCGGCCGTCGCCGTGACGAGCGCGTCGCGCCAGATGCGGCGTTCGGCAAGGTCGGGGGTCAGCACCGTGGCGAAGGCGGGTGGGGTCACGGCGAGCAGCGCGGCGGCGGGATCGGCGGCGATGACGGCACGCCACCACCGCGCGAGGTATCGCATTGACCAACGCGTCGCGAAAGATCGCAGCCAGGGCAGCCGCGGCAGGTGCGCCAGGGCGCGGTAGCGGCGGTAGCCGAGGAACAGTTCGTCGGCGCCTTCCCCGCCCAGCAGGATGCGCACGCCATCGGCTGCCGCCGCGCGGGCAATGGCGTGCACTGCCAGGATCGATGGATCGCCGAGTGGCTGGCCTGCGAGCTGCGTCAGCCGCGGCAGGGCGAGCAGCACTTCGACTCCGGCGTCAACGGGGCGGAAGGACAACGCGCAGAGGGTGGCGACCGCCTGCGCCGCAACGCGTTCTACCCTGCCAGCACCTTCCGCCCGGAACTGATAGGCCGGCACCGCGCGGCCCAGCGCGTGCAGGGCAACCGCGAGGCAGCTGCTGTCGAGACCTCCCGAAAGCAGGAGACCGGTGGGCATCGTCGTGTCGACGCAGCGCGCGACACTGGCGACGAGCCGATCGCGCAGGCCCGCTGGTTCGGGCGGGAGAGACCAGGTTGGTCGCACTGTCTGCGACGGTCGCCACGGTCGCCACCAGTCAGGTGCCGACGGCGTGGCGGCCAGCGACGCACCACGCTGCGGCACGTGCTCGAGCCGCAAGCGCGCGTCGAAGCGGTGCGGCTTGCAGTCGGCGAAGCCGCGGCGGAACCATTCGGCAAGGCGTCGTCCTGGCCGCCACGCGGGCATGCCGAGCTGGTGCAGGGCCGAAGGCGTCGAAGCGAAGGCGACGAGCGCCGGCCGCCCGGCGACACGATCGACGAGGCAGAAGAACGGCTTCTCACCGAAGCGATCCTGGCCGAACACGAGCTCGCCCGTCCGCGCGTCGACGACCGCATAGGCGTGGTGACCCCGCAGGTGCGCGAGCGCTTCGGCGTCCTGTTGCTCGACCGCGAGCAGCGGCAGCCATGCATCGTTCGGGGGGGCCGCCCGTCGTTCGACGCGCGGCAACAACCGCGCCCACAGGTCGCGTGCGTTCGTGATCGCGCCGTTCAACACCGCGACGTGGCCACCACCGCGCCGCACGATCGGCTGGGAGCTCTTCGGTTGCGTGATCGCGAGCCTTGCACAACCGAGCCACCAGTCACCGGCCCGCACGACGTCCGCACCGTCCGGACCACGCCAGCTGACTTCGGCAACGGCCCGCTGCATCGCGGCCAGGGGCTGGAGCCCTCGCCGCAGGAGCCATTCGTGCCGCGCGCCGACGATGCCGCACATGGGCGTTCTCCGGTGCCGCCGCTCAGCGCGTGCGGCCCTGTCGCACGCGATCGAGGTAGGCGACCAGCATCAGCCATTGGCGGTGCAAGTCGTGTTCGGCGACGCCGAGCGGTTGCTTGAAGAAGCACGCGAGGTGCGGCATGGGTCCCGATTCACCGCGGCGCGCTGCGAGGTCCGCGAGTCGCACCATGTCGAGCACCAGCGGTGCGGCGAGGATCGCATCGCAGCCCTGCCAGATGAACTGCAGCACCATCTTGACGCCCAGGAAGCCCTCGAAGTGCACGAAGTCCCACGCCGTCTTCAGGTCGTGCAGCGAGGGCACGTAGTCGATGCCCACGTGCGTGTGCAGCGGATA
>JAYUCN010000918.1:0-2936 GCA_043740335.1 Planctomycetota bacterium | reverse complement strand
GTGCATTCGCGCGTGTTCCTCGTCACCGCGGGCGGGCAAGTGGTTCCGTACAACGGCCTCGATCAACCGGTGCAGGAACTGGCGGAGCTGTCGACTGGAGCCGTTGTGACGCCGAGGCTGGACCGCATTGTGGCCTGGTCGTCGGACGCGTGGGGTCCGACTACGTTCGCCCCAGTGAGTGGCGGGATGACAGCCCTCGCGCCACTGTCGAATGGGAACATCTTGGCCGCGGGGGCCTTCTGGTTGAGCGGTGTGGGTTACCCACCGTTCTACATACCGTGGACGGCCTACTACTCGGCCGCGATCATCGGGTCGTCGAGCCCGAGCTACTGGGGGTACCTACCGCAGTATCAGAACCAGGGCGTTGCGATCGCGCGGCTGCCGAATGGGGGATTCGTCCTTGGGGGGAACATGATGTTCGGCTGGCAGTCCTGGTTGCTGCAGGGATTCTCGAGCACCGGCGCAGTAACGACGACCTACTTTGGTGGGCAAGGCACTCTCAACGCCCTCGCTGCGACAGCCAGTGGCGACTTCATCGTCGTCGGCAGCCTGGTCGCGATCCCCGGCAACATTGCACAGGGCAACGGGGTCACGTGGTCACCCCTTGGCAGCGGTCTTGCAGGTACCGTGCGCGCCGTGCTCGTGACGACGACCGGCGAGGTGATCGCCGGAGGCGACTTCGTCACTGCCGGCGGTGCGCCGGCGAACCACATCGCGCGCTGGGATGGTACCTCATGGTTTCCACTCGGTGCTGGCCTCGACGGCACGGTGAAGGAACTGCTCGAGCTGCCGAATGGCGATCTGATCGTGGGAGGTGCATTCACGACGGCCGGTGGCGCCCCTGCCGCGAACGTGGCTCGTTGGAACGGTACGACCTGGTTGTCGCTGTCGGCAGGGACCAATGGCACCGTGAACGCGCTGCTGCTTGCCAGCGATGGCACGATCTGGGTCGGTGGCGATTTCACGTCGGCGGGTCCAATTGCGTGCAGCTACGTCGCGCGCCTGCGGCCCACATGCCCCGCGGCCGCGAGCATTGCAGGCAGTGGTTGCACGGGCTCGGGCGGCGCGAACGTGTTGACCGCGACATCGCTGCCGTGGGCGGGCTCGATCTTCCGCTCCGTCGCGACGGGCATGCCTGCCAATGCACTCGCGGTCAGCGTCGCGAGCTGGAACACGCTGTCGATCCCCATGCCGTTGATCTTCGCGCAGGGTGTTCCAGGTTGCTCGCTCCTGGTCTGGCCGGATGTGCTGGACCTCTACGTTCCGATCGCCGGCAGCGCCGCGATCCAGTTCCTCGTGCCGGGCACGCCATCGCTCGTCGGTCAGGTCTTCCACCAACAGGTAGTTCCGCTCGAACTCGACACGGCCTGGAACATCGTCGCCATCACGGGCACGAACGCACTCGACCTCACGATTGGGTCGTTCTGATCGTCGAAGCTACTTGCGTGCTGGCTGCCCGAACTCGCTCGCGGGCAGCGGCTCTTCGACGACGAACTTCGGCGGCACGGGCAGGGAGCCAGCCTTCAGCACGAACTCGAGATCGTCGATCTCCGGCTTGGTGAAGCTCCCCGTGATCTGGCCGCGGCCAGGGATCCTGCTCTCGAACATGGGTGCCGATTGAACGATGCCGTTCAGGACGATGGCGCTGGCCTTGCCGATGTACTTCTCGGACCAGTTGGCGTAGTCGCTGCAGAGATCGCCCTTCAGGGCGTACTTCACGGCAAGGCCGGAGCCTGCCTTGATGCTGGCAGGGTCGAGGTCCTCGCCAGTGAATCCGCGTTCGCGCAGGTTGAGCGCGATCAGTTCGATGAGGAACTGCTCCTGCTCGGGCTTCTTCTTCGCGGCGTCGGGCACCATGCCGTCATTCCACTCCGCGTCGTCGTAGGCCTTGACCGTCGCCTGCTGCAGCGCCGGGAACTTGGTCCACGAGTGGTCCCAGCGGTCCGTGTGCTCCGGGTCCGGTCGCAGTTGCCGCGGGTACCACGCGAGGTTGCCGACCTGGATGGGTCCCTGCTGCGTGTCCTTGTTGAAGCGGCGGATGTTGCGTGCGTCCTCCAGCAGCAGCTTCTTGTTCTCGGGGTTCTCGAGCCACGCTTGGAGGCGGTCCTTCTCGCCCTGCATGTCGAACTTCACGGGTCCATCGACGAAGTCGTTGTCGGCGACGATGCGCATCTCGAGCGTGCCGCTGGCCTCGATGCGATGTCGCAAAGCGGACACCTGCGGCACGAGCTGCGGCGGCACATCGACCGTGAACCCGGTCGCCTCGTGGCGACGCACGGTGACTCCGTCGCCGACGCGCGCCGTCACCGTGCGGACCACACGATCGAGCAGCTGCTCGAGGTCACGGTTCGTTTCGTGCTGCAGCGTGCGCTGCAGCGCGTCCATCGGCAGTTCGTAGACGAGACGTCGACCGTCGCGCGCTGGTGCGGGGTCTTGGGTCTGCCCGCGTGCGGCGACCGTCAGGATGGCGAGCAGGAGGAACGACGTTGCGTGGACCAGCCAAGTGGGCATGGCACCGAAGGCTACCAACTTCGTGCGGCCAACGGGAGCACCGCCGCTGACCGGACTTGACTAGTCAGGTCATGCTGCCGATCTTGCTCCAATGCGACTCACCTATTCGATCTACGAGGCCAAAGCCAAACTCAGCGCGATCCTCCGCGTCGTCAGGAAAGGTCGGCGTGTCACGATCACTGACCGCGGCCGTGAGGTCGCGAGGATCGTGCCGATCGGTCCGGATGAGGGCATCGACCAGCGCATTGCCGATCTCGTCGCCGCGGGGATCCTGTCGCCACCGACGACCGCCACGTTGCCCGGTCCGGAAGACGGGGAGTCGCGTCCTGGGGCGCTCGAGAGGTTCCTTCGCGAGCGCGACTGATGGCGAGCCTCGCCTATGTCGACACCTCCGTCCTCGTTGCCATCCTCCTGCGTGAACCAGG
>JAYUCN010000917.1:0-2940 GCA_043740335.1 Planctomycetota bacterium | reverse complement strand
CCAGCATGAAAGCGACGCCGCCAGGGCCATAGCCCTCGTAGACGACCTCCTCGTAGGTGCCGGCATCACCCTCGCCCGTGCCTTTCTTGATGGCGCGGTCGATGACTTCCTTCGGCATGCTGAGAACGCGCGCCTTCTCGACGCAGAGGCGCAGCTTGGCGTTGCCGTCGAGGCTGCCACCACCCTGGCGGGACGCCACCGTGATCGTACGCGACAGTTTCGCGAAGACCTTGGCCCGCTTGCTGTCGACCCGGTCCTTGCGGAACCTGATGTTCGAGGAATGGGAGTGGCCAGCCATGACACGAGCGGCGGCGCCGGGCAGGCGGTGCAGCAGCGGGGCGCGGCTGCCGCAGTGGGCGGCGACCGCCACGCGATCAGCGCTTGCTGAATTGCGTCGAACGGCGCGCCTTGTGACGGCCGTACTTCTTGCGTTCGACTTCGCGCGAATCGCGCGTGAGGAGGCCGTGTTCGCGCAGCACCTTGTCGAAGTTTTCGTTGTCGCGGCGCAGGGCGCGCGCAATGCCGAGGCTGACGGCGCCGGCCTGGCCCGTGATGCCGCCACCAGCGATGTTGACCCAGATGTCGAAGTTGTTGCGCGTCTCGGTCACGGTCAGCGGCTGCTGCGCGGCGCGGCGCGTGTCGTCGGTGACGAAGAACTTGTCGAACTCGCGACCGTTGATGAGGAACTTGCCGGTGCCCGGCTTGATGCGGACGCGGGCGGCCGACGTCTTGCGACGACCAGTGCCCCAGATGTACGGGTTGTTGACTGCCACGTTTTCCTTGTCTCGTCGGTCTGGGTCGCTGAGGGCTGTCGGGTCGTTCAGGTCGTGTTACTTTCGAACCGCGGGCTTCTGTGCTTCGTGCGGGTGCGCGTCGCCACGGTACACCTTGAGGCGGCTGATCATCTTCCGGGCGAGCTGGTTCTTCGGCAACATGCGACGAACGGCGAGGCGAATGAGCTGCTCCGGCGCGTGCGCCAGGTAGTCGCCGAGCTTCACGTGCCGCAGGCCACCAGGGAACCCGGTGTAGTAGGTGTATTCGCGGGTCTCGGCTTTGGCGCCGGTCACCTTCACCTTCGCGGCGTTGACGACGATGACGCCTTCGCCCACGAGCATGTAGGGCGTGTAGTCGGCGCGGTGCTTGCCCATCAGGATCGTCGCGATCTCGGTGGCCATGCGGCCGAGGGTCCGACCCGCGGCATCGACGACATGCCAGGTGTTCATCGCGGCATGTCGGGTGGCAACGGTCGCTAGAGTGGTCTTCGTCATGGGGAAACTGCGGGAGCGGGCACCCCGGCGGCCTGCCGCGGAGACTCCGGAATGAGGGCGAGGATGTTAGCGAGAGAGCCTGCCGTGTCAACGCACGAACGCTGAACCGAACCGCCCTGCCGAAGGGGCCCCGCCAGCTCGCCGCATCACATCTCGCGGATGCTCATCGTGTTGGTGAGGCCCGTCTGCCGCACCGTGCCGGCAATCTGAACGATGCGGTCACCGGGCTGCACCAGGCGCTCCCGCCGCAACACCCGGTCGCCAGCAAGCGTCAGTTCGTGACTCGTGCGACCGGGCGGGATCTTGCGGGCCACGATGCCCCAGTGGAGGGCCAGTTTCTGCATGGCGCGCTGGGAGGGCGTGAACGCGAGCACGTGCGTCGGCGGTCGCTCGCCCGCCAGCATGCGGGCTGTGTTGCCGGTCTCGGTGTAGACTGCGATCAAGCGGGCCTTGGCCTCATAGGCAGCGTAAGCCGCCGCCCGCACGGTCGCCGATGTCACGGTCGCCGGCCCCGAGGAACCTCGCCGACGGTGCTCGTTCATGTCCGCGTAGACATCGCGCTCGGCCGTGCGGATGATCTTCTCCATGATGCGCACGCTGCGCACCGGGTGTTTGCCCGAAGCCGTCTCGGCCGACAGCATGACCGCCGTCGTGCCGTCGTAGATCGCATTCGCGACATCGGACGCCTCGGCGCGTGTCGGCCGCGGATTCAACACCATCGACTCGAGCATCTGCGTGGCCGTGATGACCGGCTTGCGCGCACGGTTGGCAAGTTCGATGAGGCGCTTTTGCACGGGCGGCACGACTTCTGGCCCCATCTCCACGCCCATGTCGCCGCGCGCGACCATGAGGCCATCGGCAGCAGCAAGAATGCTGGCGATGTTGCGCACAGCTTCTGGCCGTTCGATCTTGGCGATGATCTGCACGTCGGAACGTGCCCGATCGATGTGCCGCCGCAGGTCCTTCACGTCCTGGGCCGTGCGCACGAACGACAGGGCGACGAAATCCACCTGGAGGCGCATGACGCAGCGAAGATCGTCGAGGTCCTTCTTGGACAGACAACTCGCCGAGACGCGGCTGCCTGGCAGGTTGATGCCCTTGAGCTGGTGCAGCATGCCACCGTAGACGACACGCACGTGGATACAGGTCCCCTCGACGCGCAGGACCCGGACCTCGAGGTTGCCGTCGTCGAGCAGGATGCGCTCACCCGCCTTCACGTCCTGGGCGAGGCCGCGATAGCCGGTGCCGATGCGGACGCGACCATCGGCAAACATCTCGCCGACGACGCCCGGAGTGACGTCGATGACCACCTCGGCGCCGCGCTTCAGGTAGATCGGCTCGGCATTGCGCAAGCGGCCGACCCGGATCTTCGGTCCCTGCAGGTCAGCGAGGATGCCGACGGCGCGGTGCTGCTTCTTCGCGATGGCACGCACGCGACGCACCGTCGCCGTGATCGCGGCGTGATCCGCATGCGCGCAGTTGATGCGGAACACGTCGACCCCGGCCTGCACCAGCTGCGCAATCATCGCATCGGTGTTCGAAGCCGGGCCGAGAGTTGCCACGATCTTGGTGCGATTGTGCCACGCCATCCAGTTTCTCTCCGAGTCGAAACAGAGCACCTGCTCGCCCAGGCGAAGGCCGCAGGTTGTAGCGAGCAGTCGACCTGGATCGA
>JAYUCN010000916.1:0-7154 GCA_043740335.1 Planctomycetota bacterium | reverse complement strand
CACTCGTAGTCGGGATCCTGGTAGGTGCTGTAGACGCGAACGACCTGCGGATGAGTCATCGGAGGGTGCGTCGGATACCGCGTCTCGGCCTGCTGCCGCCAGAAGAAAATCGGGCGGGACGGCAGATGGCCGCGGCAGGCGTTCCTCGCGGCCAGTCGTTCGCGAGCGCAACGGTGCGTCGCGGTCACGATGCTCTGCGCTGCTCAGGGGGTCACGCCGACGACGGCGTTGGTGCCCGCGATGCCGAACACCGCCACAGGATCGAACGTGAACGCCTGAGTGAACAGCGTGGTGCCGGGCGCAATCCCCGCCGGCACGGTGAGCACGGTCAAGGATAGATCGCCGCTCGAGCTGGCAAAGCCGGCGGACACGAAGTCGAGCCTCGGTACCAGGATGCCGCCGAACACGGGCAGGTTGGCCTGCGTGAGGCTCGCAACCAGGAAGACGACACGGCTGGCAGGCAGGTGGCGCATGTGCATGTTGACGTTCGTCCCGGCCGTCATCAGCCCCTCGCCCGTGAGCAGCGGCACGCCGCAAGCTCCGGCTACGCCGTCGTCGAGCCCCAGGCACTCGAACGCGGACGCCAACGTTGTCGGCGGAGCCGTGACGAGTGAGTTCAGGCTGAGCGAGTAGGGTCCACTTTCGTCCAGGCCGCTCTCTGCGACCAGCAGGTAGTAGGTGCCGGTGCTCGGAGCAGTCCAGTTGATCTGGAAAGTACAATAGTACCCGCAGCCTCCCGAGAACAACACGGTGCCAGTTGTATCGAGGATCATCACGCTCGGGTCCATGGGGGTGCCCGTCGACGAGAAGTTGATCCGAAGGGGAGGCCCACCCACGGCATGAAGGACGAACCAATCCACGTCGACGCCACCGTAGAGGCTGTCGCTCACAGTCGTGTTGTAGGGCAGCCGTCGAGGGTTGAGCACAGGAGGAACTCGCTCTAGCCCAAGTGTGAAGGGCCCGGTCTCGTCCAAGCCGCCGTCTGACACGAGAATCGTGTAGGTGCCGTTGGCAGGGAGCGTAATCACCCGCCGCAACGAGCAGTAGTAGTTGCAGCCACCACTGTCGATCAGATTGAACGAGCTGTCGTACACCTCTACTCGCGGATCCATGGGGGTGCCGGTTGCTTGGACGGATATCCAAACGATTTCGCCGGTGCGGCCACAGAACTGGAACCGGTCGATATCGGTAGATGGACTGATCGACGTAGCGCAGGCCTGTCCGAACGCGATCGGCACGGGCTCATTGGCTTCGTTGTAGGTGATGAATGATTCTGGCTGTTGGGCAGCAAGCGCGACCAGCGGCACGACGAAGCTTGCCATCAAGCGCAACGCGAAAGAAGCTGAGCGATTCATCGAGGATCTCCTAGGGGTGATGGATGAGCGAAGGACACCGGCCCCGACCACGCGCTTCTCGATGCATGCCAGCGGCACGATCTCAGCCTTCGCAGTCGCAGCCGATCGCTCGGACCCGCCCGCCGGACCTTCCGGCGCTCGCTTCCGAGACACCCCCCGTGTCCTGGGCGTGGCGAACGTCATCGTAATTCCCGGTTTTCTGGCGCAGCTGGCGTGCCCAGGGTGCGCGGTTGACGACCTCGACGTATGCTCCGCCCGAGTCTGCGCAGGGGCCCCCACTCATGTCTGCCTCGCCTCCCAACCCGGCGGCTCCTGACGAGCCCTGGGACGATGACCCGTTCCCGGACACGACGCCCACCAAGTGGTCGCGCCTGCGACGACTTGGCGATCTTGGTCAGAAGGAACCCAAAGATCTCACGCCGACGGAACGCGAGCGTTGGCGAACGGACTTCGCGCAGTTCGTCGTCGACTACCGGGACGCCATCGTCGCCGTCATCAGGGTTCGGCACCCAGCCCAGGGCAAGGCGGAGGAACTGGCCGCCGATTTCCTCGCGGAGGTCGGCGCCGAGTCGAAGTCGCTGCGGTCAGCGTCGCCGGCGAAGAGCAGCTTCCGCCGCTATCTGCAGGGTTGGCTGAAGAACTACGGACCCGTGCGACAGCGCAAGGACCTGACCACGGAACACCGCCAGCACCGCGGCGGTGACGCGTACGAGGCAGAGCCGTCCGATCCGAAGCTCGAAGAACGGGAACACCGTGCCTGGGTGCGAGCCATCGTGCGGCACGCCGTCGCCAGGCTGCACGACTTCGAGCGCAAGAAGAAGGCCCTCGAGGAGACCTGCGCCTTCGCCATCGCCCGCGCCAACGGCATCCCTCTGCCTGGCGAAGAACAGCAGCCGCCCCGGCAGATGCCGCTGGACGAACTGGCTCGGCTCGTCGGCACCACGCTCGGCAGCCTCAAGAACCGGATCAGCCGCGGCGTGAAGCTGTTTCGCCAATATCTCGAACCGCTCCTGCGCGACACCGTGGACACGACGGCGGACCTGCGCGCCGAATCGCGCTGGTTCTTCGGGGTGCTCGACGACGAATACCCGGGCCTCACGGACCAAGGTCTCGCCGCACCATGAACAACCACGACGCCACGCCCGGCGCTCCCGACCACCCGGCCCAGCTCGGCCCGTTCGTGATCGAGTCGGTGCTGGGACGCGGCGCGTTCGGCACCGTCTACCGCGGCATCGACCCACGCACCCAACGCACGCTCGCGATCAAGATTCTCCATCGCAGCAACCTCTCGCCGTTCACGATGCGCCGGCTGCAAGCCGAAGAGGAGGCGCTGCGTTCTCTGGAGGACGACTCCTTCCCGTGGTTTCCTCGCGTCGTCGAGTCGGGTCGCTTCGATGGCGTGCCCTACCTCGCCATGGAGTACGTCGCCGGTGGCCGCATCGATGCGTTCTGCGATGCCCGACAACTCGACATCCACAGTCGCGTGTCCTTGTTCCGGCTCGTCTGCCTCGCGATCCAGAAGGCACACCAGCACGGTGTCCTGCACCTCGATCTGAAGCCGGCCCATGTCCTCGTGCAGGAGGGCTTCGATCCGAAGGGCGGCCCAACCCCGCGCATCATCGACCTCGGACTCGCGCAGGGTGTCGATCGCGCGCTCGTGCTCGACGAGTCCACGTATGGAGCGCCGCTCGGCACGCCAGGGTTCATGAGCCCGGAGGTCGCGGCCGGCAAGAAGGGCGACGCGCGCTCCGATGTCTACGCACTCGGCATCGTGCTCTACTGGCTGCTCACAGGCTGCAAGCCAAGGGAGGTCGCCGAGGCGACGAGTGGGCCGGGCGGTGCTTCCGCACACCGTCCGGACGAAGTGCTGCCGCGGCCGGACGCGCGCTGGCAGGAAGCGATGCGCAAGGAACCGACGCAGGCAGTGCAGATCTCCGCTCGGCGCGCCGAGTCGCCGGCGTCTCTGCACCGGGCACTGCGCTCGGACCTGGGCACGATCGTGATGCGGGCCGTCGAGCCCGACCCGAAGCGTCGCTACCAGGACCCCGGCGAACTCGCCGCGGATCTGGAGCGCTACCTCGAGCACCGGCCGATTCCCGGCCGGCACGACTGGCTCTACCGGGCCCGATTCTTCGTGCGCAGGAACCGTACCGCCGTCGGCGTGCTCACGGGTGCGGTCGCGGCGATGGTCGCGTTGATCGTGATGCTCGGCACGAATCTCGCCCAGGCGAAGGAGATCATGAAGTCTGCCACCGCAGAACAGCTTGCCAACGCCACCTCGCTGTTGCGTAGCGGCGAGATGGCAGCACAGCGTGGGCGGTGGCGCGAGGCGCTCGATCTCTACGAGAAGGCAGAGCGGTCTGGCTACACCGACTCGCTAGAACTCGGCATCCTTCGCGTCGAGGCCTACGAAGCATGCTTCGAGACCGCACGCGCGCAGCAGATGCTCGACGCACTTGTTCTCCGACCGGACTCGGGCCGGCGGCGGGCATCCCTCCTGCTGTTGCAAGCGGACCTCCGTGACTCGCCAGACGCGCACCTGGACGACGTGCGCACCGCCATCGCGCTCGCCGATGCCGACCCGAACGCGCTGATGCCGGTCGACCGCGAGTACGCGAAGTCCCTGCTCGCCGAGACACCGCGCGAGGCCCTGGATTGCCTTCGTCGCGCCAGGACGCACGATGCAAGCAACTACCGCGTCAACTGCAGCTACGCGATGACGATGATGTGCCTCGGCGATCTTGACGGCGTGATCCCGTTCGCGGCGTTGTTCCAGGCGCTCAACCCCGACGACGAGGAGGCCAACTACCTGTCGGTCGCAATCCTCGCACTCGGCAATCGGCGGGCAGCGGTCGACGATGCGATCGGCACGGTGCGGGCGAAGTTCGGCGACGCCGCCGGCGATCTGGCCGAGGAGGCTGCCGAAACCATGAACCTGATCGGCTGGGGCAACACGCAGATGCGCAGTCAGCTGACGCAGAGCTCAGCGAGCCTGAGCACCCTCGTGTGGACCGTCGCAAGCCTCGCCGCCAAGGTGTCCAGCCTGCAGCGCGCGATCGCTGAACGGAGAGAGGAGCGGACCACCGCGGGACGGTTCGAGGCACTCGTTCGCATGCCGCCGAGCGTCGCCCGCTGCTACGGCCCGCTCCTTCAGATCGCTTCGTCGCGACCGTTCCGACCACAAGCGATCGGCGCCGCGTTGGCACATCTGCAATCAGGACAGGTGGACGGCGGCCTCCTGTACTTTCACGCCATGGGCCTCGTGTTCGACGAGAAACCGCGCGAGGCGCTCGCCCGCCTCGAGCAGGCGTTGCAGACCCCGAGCATCTGGATCGATCGCCGCACGATGCTGCTGTTCGGGTGTCTGCTCGGTGCCAAGACCATCGACGAATGGCCGGCGACGCCACCGAGCGACGCGCGCGAGAGCCTCCGCACCAAGGTCCTGGCCTGGGTCCAGGAAGCGGGGGGCCAAGAGGACTGGACACCGCGCGAGATGCTGTGCTTCTTCGAAACGGCGATGCTCCTGAAAGCCAGCAACGTCGCGGTCCCCATCGGCCACAAGTGGTACTCGCTCGCACCGAAGGACTACCGGATCCGCATCGCGCACGCCGAAGTGCTGGCCCTGGAGGGTGCGGTTCCCCGCGCCGACGCCCTGCTCGGGGAACTCGAAGCCAATCAGCAGGAGGCCGACGCCGCCGCGAAGATCCGCCTTGCCGACGTGCGCAGGCTCGTCGACAAGTTGAAGAAGCGGTGACCGCAGCATGGTGGCGACAGTGCCCATGGCCCCTTCCCCCGCAGGCGCCGGCCGGAGAGGATCACCGGTTCGAACCCAAGGAGGTCTCGTGAACTCGATATGGACCCGTGTTGGTCTCGCGCTGTGCCTGGTGGGCATCACCACGGCTCAGCAGCAGGATCCGTTCCCGCGCGAGGGCGACCCCGCGCAACGTGCCAAGAAGGACCCGCTCGAGGGCAAGGCGCCGCCCGCCCTGCACGTCAGCGACTGGTTGAACACCGACGGCAAGGCGTTGTCGCTCGCCGAACTGCGCGGCAACGTCGTGCTCATCGACTTCTGGGGCGTCTGGTGAGGCCCCTGTCGAGGTGCCGTGCCGCACCTCCTCGAGCTGGTTGCCAAACACAAGGATCAAGGCCTCGTCGTGATCGGCGTGCACACGACGAACGGCGGCGACAAGATGGCCGCGTTCGTCGCGGAGCAGAAGATCCCCTACGCCACAGCCATCGATGTCGACAACGAGACGACCAAGGCATTCGCCGTCGACTCGTACCCTGATTACTACCTGATCGACCGCGCCGGGAACCTGCGCGTCGCCGACCTGCAGAACGCCGCCGTCGACGCCGCGATCGCGACCCTGCTCGCCGAGCCCGCTCCTGCCGACACCAAGGGCAGGCCCGAAGAACTCGACGCGAAGAAGCGCCTCGATCTGGCGATCGCCGACGCCAGGCGTTCCGACCGCAACGTGCTCGTGCACGTGCACGGCCCCGGTTGACCCTGGTGCACCAGGCTCGAGGAGTTCCTCGGGCAGAAGGATGTCAGCGCCCTGCTGCAGAAGGACTACGTGCTGCTCTCGCTCGACAGCGGCAAGCACAAGGGCGGTGCTGCTGTCATCGAGACGTTGCGCACCGGCCACCAGGGCGGCGGCATCCCATGGCTCGTCGTGCTCGACGCGGCGGGCAAGGAGCTCGTCACGAGCGACGGTCCCAAGGGCAACATCGGCTGCCCCGTGCAACCCGACGAGATCGCGTGGTTCCGCACGATGCTCGAACACAGCAAGAAGCGCCTGACGACCGCCGAGCTCGACACGCTCCAGAAGGCGAACGAAGCGTTCGCGGCGCGCGTGCTGACGAAGCGGTCGGTCTAGACTGCCACCCCTGCCACGCGCCGCCACCGCAGAAACGGCGGTGCGGTGCTGGCTCGGAGGCGATCGTGTCCACGCAGCGCACTACCATCGTCCTGCTCGGTGTCCTGGCCTTGTTGCTGCTGGTCACCGCGTTCTGGTCCTGGTCGTCGGCACCCGACGAGCTGACGACGCCGGCGACCGGCAAGCCCGAACCTACGGCCAGCCCGCTGACCTCAGAGGTCGCGGCTCCCGCCGACTCTGCGGTCTCTCCCGCCGCCGACCCAAGCACCTCGCGCGAAGAAGCCCAGCACGCTCCCACCGCGACGACCGGCTCGCTGCTCGTGCACGTCGTCTTCGGCGACGACCACGGCCCGGCACAAGACATCCAGGTCGAACTTCATCGCAGCGGCATCGACTCGTTGCTGGACACACCACGCGGGCGAACGGATGCGACGGGCAGCGTCACCTTCGCGAACCTCGCGCCGGGCCGCGCCTACCCGCGGGTCGACCGCGGCGATCAGCGCGGCGGCGAACAGGTCGACATCGTCGCCGGCGAACAGCACGAAGTGACGCTCACGCTGGCTGCCGGCATGAACGCGACGGGACGCGTCGTCGACCACCGCGACGCCGCCGTTGCCGATGCGGCCATCGTCGTGTCGGGCTGGGGCGGTGGCACCACCGCGACGGTCGGGCACAGTGCCGCCGACGGCACGTTCGTGCTGCGCGCGATGCCGACCCACTGCCACATCGGCGCGCGCAAGGTCGGGTTCCGTCCCAGTTCGATGCGACAGTTCACGGCGAGCGACGGGGCTTCGGTCACGTTCACGATCGTGCTCGAAGGCGACGGCGCCTCGCTCGCCGGCGTCGTGCTCGATCCGCAGGAGAAGCCGGTCGCGGGTGCAGTCGTGTGGTTGTTCTGTTCCTGCGAACCCGCCCGCACGAC
>JAYUCN010000915.1:0-2946 GCA_043740335.1 Planctomycetota bacterium | reverse complement strand
GCCGCATCGAACTTCGGCTCCCGCTCCCGCGCGGCGTCGATCGCCGCGGCGTCGATCGGATCGAGCATGCTGTCGGCGTAGAGCGTGAACACGGCGCGGGCCTGATGGGTGCTGTGGCGGCGGATCGCTTCCTGGCATCCGGCGACAAAGGCGAGGATGCCCCCGGTCTGCACGAGGGCGCGCCAGACGAGCTGGTGGTTCCAGAAGCACGCGATGACGAGGCCGGCGACCACCGTCACGACCGCGGGCCAGAACACGTGGCGATAGAACGGGGTCACCCGGTCGTGCTGCAGCTGGGCGAACAGCAGTGGTGGTGGCAACCGCCGCCACCAATCGGCGAGCGTGCCGAACAGACCGCCGGCGCCGCCGATCAGGCAGCCGAACGCGCCGCCGAGCCAGCCGCCGCGCTCGCCGTTCGCTGCGATCGAAAAGCCGTAGACCGCGAGCACGACGCCTGCCGCCATGCAGGCACCACTGATGGCGACCCCGCCGATCATCAACCAGCGGGGCAGGCAGACGACGCTGCGCAGCGGAATGGGGCGTTCGTTCTTCTTCATGGCGACAACCTCTGCTGCAGTTTCTGGATCGCCGTGAAACGACGTGCCGCGACGGTGCCGAGCGAACAGCCGAGGATCTCCTTGACCTCGCGGTAGCCGAGGCCATCGACCGTCGTCAGCAGCAGCACCTCGCGCTCGGCGAACGGCAGGCTCGCGAGCGCTGCCGCGAGTTCGAGGTGAGGGCGTTCTTCGCGCGCCGCGACGTCGAGGTCGGGGGTCGCCGCCGGGTGGAGCTTGCGCCGCAGGTCGATGCACCGATTGCGCGCGAGCCGGAACAGCAGCACGCCGGGGTCTTTGGCGAGGTCGTAGCGGCCGTCCTGCCGCAGGAGCTTCGCGAACACGTCCTGCACGACCTCTTCCGCGTCGTGGGTGTTCCGCAGCAGTTGCCCGCAGAAGCGCAGCAGCCGCGGCCGCCACTCGGTGAAGGTCTCGTCGATCAAGGCACCCTGCTCACGAACGAGTGCCCATTCCTGTTCAGGAAATGTCCGGGCACTCAGTGCGTCGACGGCCGCAGTCCAGTCACCGGCAGCGCGTTCACGAGTTCGTTCGTCAGGCGCAGCAAGTCCGTGCGGTTGCCAGCGTCGAGTCGTTCGTGCGCCGCGGCGAGCCCCGTGTCCCAGCACGCGACCGCAAACGCGACCGCCGCTTCCCGCGCACTGGCAGCCTGCAAGCGATCGACGAAGGCTACGAGCTGCACCCGGAACGTGTCGTGCCATGCACGATGATCGAAGGGACCGGGCTTGGTCGCGAGCAGTGCCGCCGTGCGTAGACCTTGCGCGTCGTCGCGCAGCTCGGCCGGCAGTGCTTGCGCGCGCTCGGCGAGTTCACTCGCGGACAGACGAACCGTTCGTTCCCCGGCACTCACCGAATGGCCGACGAACCACGGCCGCACGGCCAGGCCGATCGCCGTCGCGCAGACCAACAGGGCGCCGATGGCCATGGCCAGGAACCGCCGCCGCTGCCGCTGGCGCGCGGCCTGCTCTGCGTGCACCTGGTCGACGGCACGCTGGCAGTGGGCGGTGACCGTGCGCCAGTGTTCGAAGAGGCGCACCATGCGTCCGGGTGGATCGACACCCTGCTCCGTCGCCGGCGTCGACGAGGACAACCGTTCGAGTGTGCTGCGCGAAAGGCGCAGCCGCTCGTCCGGATCGACCGTGCCGTCGAGCTGGTGTTCGGCGAGTCCCGCCTGTTCGAGGGCGATCTGCGTTTCGACGTCGCGCAGGTCGCCGCCGTAGAGCACGCCGCGTTCGGCGGGCACGTGCATGGTCAGGAACAGCAGGCAATCGCGGCGTTCGTCGAGCACCTGCAGGCGGCCCGCGAACGTGCTCGAGGGATCATCCTGCAGGGTGCCGTAGAGCGAGGCGAGTTCGACGTTGCGCCGCACGGCGGCATCGACCTCCTGCTTGCGACGGCGCACCGCTTCGACACGCTCCTTGAGCCGCGCCGCCTCGGCGCGTTCGTGGTCGTCGCCCGGGTTGAGGCCCGCGACGGCGCGTTCCATGTCGAAGAGGCCCGTCGTCCAGTGGCCGCGCGCGACTGCGTTCTCGGCGCCTTCGGCGAGGCGATCGCGCGTCGCGCGCGCCTGCTCGAGGCTCAGTCGCAATGCTTCGATGCCGTCCTGCAGCTGGCTGCGCGGCCGTTCGCTGCGATCGACGAAGGCTTCGAGCAGGCGATAGGTGTCGAGGCGTCCCAACGCGAGCTGCAGGGGCCGCACCGGCACCGGCACGGCGCGCAGTTTTTGTTGGGCGTCCGCGAGCAGCGCCCACGCCTGGTCGGTCAGGTGGGCGAGGGCCTGGGTCAGCGCGTCGAGAGCCGGTGTCACCTGCTGCAGATGCGGGAACTCTTCGGCCAGGTTGACGAGCGTGATCTGCAGACTGCGCAGGCCGACCGCGCCGCCGGCGACCTCGCTGCGCGTGTGGCGCTGGCAGGCGGTCGCCGCGGCTGTCACGAGGTCTGCCAGCGGCTTCAACGCCACCGCGTCCCACAGCGGACCGACGCGTTCGACGTTGGCCTCGGCACGCGCCACGCGATCGAGGTAGAAGCCGAGCCGATGCAGCTGGTCGCGGCGCCGCGCAGCGGTCGGCGAGGCGCCGCCGTAGTGCGCGGCCATCTGTTCGACGGCACGTTCGGCGGCGCGCAGGTCGAGCTGTCGTTCGGCGGCGGTGATGGCTTCCTGCTCGTTGCCGAGTTCCTGACGCGCCGCCGCGAGCTGGTCGCCGAGGCGTTCCAGGAACGCGATCGGGTCGCGGTGCAGCAGCCCCACCGTGGCCGGCGTCTCGTCGCCCGGAATCGGGCAGCCGCCCGGCAGGCAACGCACCGCGAGAACCAGCGCGGCGAGGTCACAGAGCCAGTGCTCGGCGTGCTCGAACTCTTCCGCCCTCGCCATGGC
>JAYUCN010000914.1:0-2946 GCA_043740335.1 Planctomycetota bacterium | reverse complement strand
TCACGAACGCGAGCTTGTCGCCTTCGCGCAGGTCGGCGACCGCCGGCGCGAACAGGCGCTTCTGCGAACGCAGCTTCGTTGTCTTGCGCGTGACGGTGAGGGTGGCGCCTGGATCCTGCGGCGTGTCCGCCGCGAGCAGGCTCAGAAGGACGCAGAAGCCGAGGGCACGGGTGGCCTGTCGCATGGGCGCGCAGGATAGCGGTGCTGTGGCCTCGCTTCGCTCAGGAAGATTGAGCGCCGCAGAAGGCACCGTCGCAGAACCCTTCTGCTTTGCTACAGTCGCGCGCCCGGAGGTCCCTGCGTGAATCTCTCCATGCTCGTGCGGGCTGCGATCGGTCTGATGTGTTCGGCTGCTGCCCTGTCTGCCCAAGCGCCCGTAGAACTTGGGTTCGAGGCCGGCGACCTGGGGCAACTGCCAGCACCGTGGTTCGTTCCACCTGTCATCAAGGGCTGGCGTGCCGAACTGACGGATGCCCACGCGGCCGCGGGCAAACATTCCGTGCGGTTGGCGGCGACCGGGAAAGGGGCGGCGGCCGTGGGCAACGTCATGTGCCAGGTGCCGAAGGCCGAGTGGGTCGGGAAGAAGGTGCGTTTGCAGGCCCAGGTGCGGATCGAAGGCGGCGGCCATGCGCAGATGTGGCTGCGCGTGGATCGCGAGAACCGCACCATGGGCAGCTTCGACAACATGGATGATCGACCGATCCGCGGTCCGTCCTGGCAGGCTGCCACCATCGACATCGACATCGACGCCGATGCCGAGGCGATCAACGTCGGGTTCCTGGCGTTCGGCAAGGCGACGGTGTTCGTCGACGCGGTCCAACTCGAGTCGATCGGCCGCGCGCGCGAGCACCAGGCCGCGTCCGCGCCGAAGGAACTGATGCCGCTAGCCCTCGCCAACGTCACGGCCGCAAGCCAGCTGCTCGGCTACCTGCGGTTCTTCCACCCGAGCCAGGCGCTCGTCGAACTGGACGCATGGGATCACTTCGCCATCGCGCTGCTCGAAGCCGCGGAACCTGCGAAGGATGCCAGAGACCTCGTGCAGAGGCTCACGGCGGTCGTGCAGCCGTTCGCTCCGACGGTGCAGTTGTGGGCCGGCGACGCGACGGCAGCGCCCGCGATCCCGCCGATGCCGGCGGGCACGACTTCTTTGTGGTCGTGGACGCACCACGGCGTTGGGCGCGGCGTGAGGTTCAAGGGGATCTACACGAGCAGTGTCAACAAGCAGCCGGTGGCAGCGCCGCTGGCCGCGGACGACCTCGCCGCCTGCTACCGCACGAAGAGTCTCGGTGCGGGCATCTGCGTGCGACTGCCGCTGAAGGTCTTCGCCGACGACAAGGTCACACTGCCGAAGGCACCGCTGCCCGAGGCATGGCAACAGCCGGCTTCGTTGCCGAAACTGACGGCAGAGAATCGCCTCACACGGATCGCCGGCGTCGCCCTGGCCTGGGGCGTGTTCCAGCACTTCTATCCGTACTTCGACGTCGTCACCGTCGATTGGCCGGCGGAGTTGCCCGTCGCACTTGCGGCGGCCGCGATCGATGCGGACGAGACGGCCTACCTGCGCACTCTCGAGCGCCTGGTCGCCAGGCTCCAGGACGGGCACGGCTACGTGGGCAACCAACGTACGAACAAGGACTGCTTGCCGGTGGCCGTCGCGTGGGCGGGGGACGACCTCGTCGTCGTCGGCAAGGCGGCGTCGGTCGGCGATGACGTTCGGATCGGCGACGTGGTCACCGCCATCGACGGCCGTGACGTCGCGACCTGCTACGCGGAGCTGTCATTGCGCATTTCGGCGGCAACCGAGGGCTGGCGGCGCCACCGTTCCGAGGGGATGTTCGCGACGATGGCCACGGCGGATCCGGTGCGGCTGCAGCTGCGCCGGGCCGACGGTAACAGCGCTGAGGTCAGTCTTGCTCGTACTGCGCGGGTTGTCGCCGACGAGACCCGGAAGCGGCCCGCGAACGGCACGGAGCTCGCCGATGGCATCCTCTACTTCGACCTGAACGGCGCGCCGTCGGAGGCACTGCAGGCCGTGTTACCAGCGCTGGCCACTGCCAAGGGCATCGTCTTCGATCTGCGCGGCTATCCGAACACTGCGGCCAAGGATCTCGTCGAGCATCTGCTCACCGAGAAGGGAACGAGCGCGCGCTGGATCGTTCCCGAAGTCGAGCTGCCCGACCAGCAGGACCTTGCCTGGCAGGAGTCGGGCCGCTGGTCGCTGACACCACGCGAACCGCACCTCGACGCCAGGATCGCGTTCGTGACCGATGGCCGCGCGATCTCGTACGCCGAGTCGATCATGGGCATCGTCGAGGCCTACAAGCTCGGTGAGATCGTCGGCGCCACGACCGCGGGTACGAACGGCAACGTCAATCCCTTCGATCTGCCGGGTGGCTTTGCGGTGTCGTGGACGGGCATGCGCGTCTTGAAGCACGACGGCAGCCAGCACCATGGCGTTGGCATCCAACCGACGGTGCCGGTCGAGCCGAGCGCCGCGGGACTCGCCGCGGGCCGCGACGAAGTGCTCGAGCGCGCCGTGGCCGTGCTGCAGGCGGCCCTCGGGCGTTGACGAAGGGTCACTTGCTGTCGAGCCGGAACACGCCGGTGAACTCGGGATCGTCGAGCTTCGCCCGATAGATCTCCGTGAGCTTGTCGTCGGCGCGAAGTCGAGCGCACGCGGCGAACAGCTCGCGCGCCGCCGCGCGGTCCCCGGTGTGCAGCGCAGCCGTCGCTTGTTGCCATCGCTCTCTGAACGTGAGCTGCTCTGCGGTCGCTTCGCCACGCAGTGCGATAGGCTCGAACACACGAACGGGCGCCTCGCGGCCGACCACGGCGATGCGTCCGACTTCGCGGCCGACCACGTCGTCGCCGACCATCGCCCACGCCGTCTCGCTGACAAGACAGTGCGTGCCGAACGCCTTGTTGGCGCCCTCGAGCCGCGCCGCG
>JAYUCN010000913.1:0-2949 GCA_043740335.1 Planctomycetota bacterium | reverse complement strand
ACGCGCCGGTTCGTGCAGGGAAAAGGCGACGAGCTCTGGCGACGCAGCCTCTACACCTACTGGAAGCGCGCCTGTCCGCCGCCGAGCATGCTGGCGCTCGACGCGCCGACGCGCGAGTTCTGCACGATCCGGCGGTCGGCCACCAACACACCGCTGCAGGCCCTCGTGCTGTGGAACGACGAGCAGTTCCTCGAAGCAGCGCGTGTGCTGGCGCAACGCACGCTCCAGGAACCCGGTGACGACGAGAGCCGCCTGCAGAGCATGCATCGGCGCTGCACGGGGCACAGCATGGACAGAGCCCGGCTCGCCACGGCGCGGGCGTGCCTGGAGTCGCTGCGCGAGCGGTATGCGGCGCACGCCGACGATGCGAGCGCCCTCGTGCGCATCGGCCAGTTCGCGGTCGCCGCGAACCTGCCGCCTCCCGAACACGCAGCCTTCCTGCTGCTCGCCAACGCGTTCCTGAATCTCGACGCCTCCCTCTGCATCGATTGACCATGACGCCCCCAACCAACCCTGGTCTGCCCTGCACGCGCCGCCGGTTCTTCGCCCGTTCGGCCACGGGCCTGTCCCAAGCACTCGGCACGACAGCCCTCGCCACGAGTCTGCCGGTGGCTACCAGGACGGGCCTTTTGCAGGCGCCGGGAACGCACTTTCCGGCGAAGGCCAGGCGCGTCATCTACCTGCACATGGAAGGTGGGCCGAGCCAGCTCGACCTGTTCGACTACAAGCCTCACCTGCAGCAGTGGTACGACAAGGACCTGCCGGACTCCGTGCGCGGCGGCCAGCGGTTGACCGGCATGACGTCGGGCCAGACGCGCTTCCCGATCGCGCCGTCGATGTTCCGCTTCACGCGCTGGGACAACGGCGGCGACGGTGCCTGGATCAGCGAACTGATGCCACACCTCGGCACCGTCGCGCGCGAACTGTGCTTCGTGCACAGCATGCACACCGAGGCCATCAACCACGAGCCCGCGATCACGTTCTTTCAGACTGGCAACCAGCAGCCTGGCCGACCGAGCTTCGGCGCCTGGACGAGTTATGGGCTCGGCAGCGACAACCAGGACCTGCCGACCTTCGTCGTGCTCATCACGCAAGGCTTCGGCAACATGCAGGCGTTGGCGGCGCGCTTCTGGGGCAGCGGTTTCCTGCCGAGCGAGCACCAGGGCTGCAAGCTGCGCAGCAGCGGCGATCCGGTGCTGTTCCTGCGCGATCCGAACGGCATGGTTCGCCAGGACCGCCGCGCGATGCTCGACCTCGTCGCCGATTTCGACCGCCGCGAGTTCGCGGCGAGTCTCGATCCCGAGATCGAAGCGCGCATCGCGCAACAGGAGATGGCGTTCCGCATGCAGATGTCGGTGCCCGAGCTGACGGATCTCGGCCAGGAGAGTGACGCGACGTGGAGCCTCTACGGCGAAGAAGCCAGGCAGCCGGGCACCTTCGCGAGCAGCTGCCTGCTCGCACGCCGTCTCGTCGAACGCGGAGTGCGCTTCGTGCAGCTCTATATGCGCGGCTGGGACCAGCACGGCAACCTGCCGAGCGAGATGCGCCAGCAGTGCAAGGCCGTCGATCGGCCGATCGCGGCCCTCATCACCGACCTGCGCCGCCGCGGCCTGCTCGACGACACGCTCGTGCTCTGGGGCGGCGAGTTCGGCCGCACGGTCTACAGCCAGGGCGGCCTCAGCCACGACAACTACGGCCGCGACCACCACCCGCGCTGCTTCACGGTCTGGATGGCCGGTGGCGGGGTGCGGCCCGGCACGCGCTACGGCGAGACCTGCGACCACGGCTACAACATCACGAGCAATCCGGTGTCGGTGCACGACCTGCACGCGACCATGCTGCACCTGCTCGGCTTCGATCACGAACGGCTGGTCTATCGCCACCAAGGCCGCGACTTCCGCCTCACCGACGTCTTCGGCAACGTCGTGCGCGATCTGATCGCCTGACCATGCTGCCCTGCCTCTCGTCGCTCGAACCATCTCCCTGGCTCGACGTGTTCGGTCGCGGTCACGTGCTGCTGCTCCACCTGCCACTCGGCCTCGTGCCGGCCATCGCGCTGCTCGAGTTCGGCGCCATGCTGCGGCGCCGCCCGCCCCCGCGCGGCGCCGTGCTGGCTCTGTGCTGGTTCGCGGTGCTGGGCGCTGCGCTCGCCACCACGTCGGGCCTCGTGCTCGCCGGCGAAAGCGGCTACGGCGGGGACACGCTCGACTGGCACAAGATCGCTGGCATCGTGCTCGGCTCGCTCTGCGTGCTCGCCGCGTTGCTCGCGTTCATGAACAACCGCGCACCGTTGCGCATCGTGTTGCTGCTGGCGTGCGCCGCTGCTCTGCCGGCCGGCCACCTCGGCGGCACGCTCACGCACGGCGAAGCGTTCCTGTGGCAGCCGCTGGAGGACCTGCCACCGGTCGGGGCGAGCGAGTTCGTGCGCACGATCCAACCGATCTTCAAGCGCAGCTGCACGAAGTGCCACAATCCGCACAAGTTCAAGGGTGAGCTCGACCTGACCTCGGCACTCGGCATCCAGAAGGGCGGCGAGAGCGGTGAGGTGCTCGAACCCGGCAAGCCGGACAAGAGCGAGCTGCTGCGGCTGTGCACGCTGGCGGAAGCCGACGACGACGCGATGCCGCCCACCGGCAAACAACCGCGTCCGACCCAGGCCGACATCGAGACGCTGCGCGCGTGGATCGCCGCCGGCGCGAAGTTCGACTGAAGTCCCCGAGCCAATGGCCCGTCAGTGCAATCGGAAGTCGCGTTCCGTGACGCGCGTCTTCTCGATGCGCAGGAGTTCGAGGGTCGTCGCTTGACGTAGCGCGTCGTCGACGTAGACGCGCCGGTACGGCATGCGCACGCCTTCGACCTCGCGCCAGTCTTCGAGCAGCACGCGGCGCGTCTGCAGGCTGCTCGCGAACCGATGCACGAACTCACGCGGCAGCCCGGTCGACGGCTCGC
>JAYUCN010000912.1:0-7190 GCA_043740335.1 Planctomycetota bacterium | reverse complement strand
CCGACGGCAAGCAAGCGCTGCTGCGGCTCACGGGCACGACCGACGCCTACGACGTCGACTACGCGACCGCCCTGCTCGAACACGTCGAGCACACCCTACAGGGCCGCGACTACGACACCTTCGGCGGCTACGCCGTGGCGCGCGGCGACCAGGTGCGCATCCGCGACGACTTCCAACGCTCGAGCGTCTGGTCGGTCGTCATGATCGCGCTCTACCTGTGCTGGGTCATGCGCGGCGTACGCCTGCCGCTGCTCGTGCAGTTGCCGGCGACCCTTTCGATCGCCTGCTCGATTCCGCTCGGCAGCGCCTGGTTCGGGCCGCTGCCGACCGTGGCCGTCGCCGCAGTCGCGGTCCTGTGCGGACTCGGCGTCGACTTCGCGATCCATTACGCGGCCCGCTACCGCGAAGAACGGTTGCGCTCTGCGCATGCGGTGGCCGTGGCGTGCGTGCAGCGTGCCATGGTGCCCGAGCTCGTCATCGACATGGCGACAACGGCAGTGACGTTCCTGGCGGTCGGCAGCGGCGAGCTCAGCGGCCTGCGCGCTTTCGGGTATCTGCTCGCACTGGGGCTGGTCTGCAGCGTGCTGGTGACCGTGACGGCGCTGCCGATCCTGCTCGCATTCGCTGGGCAACGGCGCGACCCCGAACGCAGTTGGGTGGCGTCGCTGGCGGACCGCTGGCTCTCGTCGCGCGCCGCGCGACCAGGCGCATGGTCCGCGATCGCCGCCAGTCTGCTGGCGGCTGTCTTCGTCGCGGTGGTCGGGGTGCCGTTGCGCGCCGATCCGGATGCGCTGCGGCCCGCCGACGATCCCGTCGCTGCCGCACGCGCGCGCGTCGAGGCGGCGGTCGGGTTCTCGACGGTGCCCGTAGCGTTGCTGTGGCCGTTGTCGGCCGAACCGACGCCGCTGCTCGAAACTCTGCGCACGCTGCAGGAGGCCGGAACCATCCGGTTCTGGTCGGGACTGGAAGCCGCGGACACTGCCGGTGGCCGCACGACGGTCGCGGCATTCCGCGCCGCCACTACGGGCTTTGCCGAACACGCACTCGCCGAGCTCGGCTTCGCGGGATTCGAGGCGGAACCGTTCCGCCCCTCGCTGCAGGAACTGTCGACTCGCTTTGCCGCCGATCCGCCGATTGCCGAGCCGATCGTCGTCGACCTTGAGGGTGTCCGTCATCGAGTCGTCACTGCCTGGCCGCGGGCGCGGCTCGATCGCGAAGGGTTCGCGGCGTTCGCGGCGAAGGTGCGCGCGCACGCTGGGCAGGCCGTGCAGGTGCACGGGGCGGTGACCGTGCTGCAGGCGCTCGAAGCAAGCCTGCGCAGCGATCTGCACCGCGCGTGCCTGTGGGCCGCGCTGCTCGCGTCCGCGATGGTGACGCTGTGGCTGCGGTCGTGGCGGCACGGACTGCTAGCACTGTTGCCGAGCGCCCTCGGGCTCACCGCGACGCTGTTCGTCCTCGCGGTGGTGCAGGCACCGCTGTCGTTGGTCAGCTTCGTCGCAGTACCGTTCGTGCTCGGCATCGGCGTCGACGAAGGCGTGCACATGGTGGGGCACTTCCGTCACGGCGCCAGCACGACGGGGGTCACCGGCGTCGGCGTCGTGCGCACGAGTCTCGGCACGGTGCTCGGCTTCGCCTCGCTGCTGCTGGCGACCAGCCCGGACTTGCGCGCGGTCGGCGCGATCGTCGCGTTCGGTTCGTTCGCGAGCATGCTCGCGGGCCTGTTCGTGCTGGCGCCGCTGCTGGCGCAAAGCACCGCCTCCGGTCACCAGAGCCGCGCCCAGCAGAACCAGTGATGCGGACGCTGGCGGATGGCCCATTCGCAGGCGTCCGCCATCTGTTCGACCGCGATGCGGATGTCGGACTCTCTGTCGTCGGTCTTGCTGACGACGATCGGCGCCTGCATGACGATGCGGTAGTCGCGACGGCCTTCGCGGAAGACGAACACGGGCACCAGATGCGCATCGGCGGCGCGTGCAAGCGCCGCGGGACCGGGCGGCATGGCCATCGGCCGGCCGAACATGCGCGACTGGAGCGACCCCATGCCCGCGCGCGGCCGATCACCGGGCAGTGCCACGATGTCGCCCTGGCGCAGCGCCATGAGCAGGCGCGCCCCGAGCGTGAGGTCGGCGCCCGCGTAGTGCACGACGAACTGATCGCGCTGCGGGTGCTTCTCGAACAACCGGCCGATGAAGCGCTGCGTGGGTCCATTCATCTCGGGCTCGCGCACGACGTGGATCTTGCGGGCTCTAGGCACGTCGCGCACGAGCGGCCCCATCTCCCAGTTGCCGAAGTGCGCCGTGAAGAACACGTAGCCGCGCGCCGACTCCTGCATCTGCGCGTAGGTCGCCTCGCCCTCGAAGTGAAAGCGCATCGGCCGGTCGGCCCGGAACTGTTCGTAGCGCTCGGTCATGCACCAGGCGAAGTCGTAGAACGTGCGCCAGATGCGGCGCTGGCGCTCCCAGAAACCGCAGGGCCCGAGCACGACCTCGAGGTTGCTCGCGACACAGGCGCGGATGCGCCAGAGCCAGAACCAGAAGAAGCACGTCGACAGCCAGTTCATCGTCACGATGAACCACTCGGGCAGGAAGGTGAGCCAATAGTGCAGGCGGTACCACGCGATGCCCGTGACGTGCAGCGGGCCGAGCAGGCGCCGGCCCCACGTGGTCTGTGGGCCGTGCGGCTTCTCGCGGATCGGATCGACGGTGTGTGCGGGCGACGACACGGGTAGGCTCGCGGGCCGAGGAGCCTACTCGTTGACCGTTGCTCGTCGCATCACGTTCCTGCCGCTGCTGCTCCTGCTGCCAGGCTGCCGCGGCTTCGTGCCGCCGCGCGCGGAGACCCTGGCCAGCTTGCGGCCGATGCCGATCGCGGCTGGCGTGCCGGGCCAGTTCGAGGTCGAGTTGCAGACACCGGGACTCTCAGGTGTCTTCGATGCGGTCTTCGCCGTGGAAACGCGAGGCTTCCGGCTCCAGCTCTTCCCCGACATCGGCGGCAAGGTCTTCGATCTGCGCGTCGACGAGGCCACGATCATGGCCGAGATGCCGGGCAGCCGCTACGAGGCGAAGGCACCGCTCGACGCGGCTCCGCCGCACCTGGCCCTCGTGCTCGGCGCCGTGTTCGCGGAACTGCTCGCTCCGGTCGACAGCAGCCGCGTGCTGGGCGAACGCCAGGAGGCTTCTCTACTCACGGTGTCGCTGCGACCGGCGCTCGGCAGTGGCAGGGTCACAGCGACGCTGGCGCCCGATGGGAGGGTCGCTTCGTACGCAATTGCGCTCGGCCATCTGGAGTTCGTCTTCGCTGCGGATGGCTCCCTGCGCGGTCGGGGCATGGCCGGCCAACTGCGCTTCCCGGGCGGCGGCTGAGCGCGCCCGCGCCTGATTGCATTGGTTGCCGATGCAGCTTCGGGGTATAGATGAAGCTCAACGACGAGCACCATCCGGCGTTCGGCCCGTACCAAGGGTCGATCCCGTCGATCGTCGCTTTGGCAGCCTGCCAGACGTTTCGTTTCCGCTGCCGATCCTCCCACTTGTCCGAAAGATGGCGGCGTCGTCGATCCGAAAGAGGGTCGGCCCGCCGAGCCGCACGACGCGATGTTCCGCCGCAAGAAGACAACCGACGCCGAACCTGCCGCGACCGGCCTCACCGAGGACATGGTCGTCATCGTCGACCAGTCGGTGAATCCCTACCTCGTGCTGTTCCACGAACCCGCGGGTTACCGCGCGGAGCAGATTCGCGCGCTGCGCAACCGGCTCGTGGCGATGAACCCCGATGGCGAGCCCAAGTCCCTGGTCGTCACCTCCGCCGTGCGCGGCGAAGGCAAGACCATCGCGGCGCTGAACCTCGCCATGGCGTTCTCCGAGCTCGAGCGCCACCAGGTCCTGCTCCTCGATGCGGATCTGCGGCGGCCGAGCTGCGAACGCTACTTGAACCTCAATCCCGAAGCCGGCCTCAGCGACGTGCTGCTCGGCCGCGTGCCCGTGGACAAGGTCGTGCGCCCCGCCGGCTACCGGCAGCTGAAGATCGTCGGCGCCGGCACCCGTGTGACCAACCCGGCCGAGGTGCTCGGCGCCTCGCGCCTCGACGAACTGCTGCGTCGCCTGAAGGAACGGTTCCAGTACGTCGTCATCGACACGCCACCGGTGCTGCCGTCGACGGACGCCGGCATGCTCGCGTCGCGCGCCGACGGCACCTTGCTGGTCGTACGGCTCGAACGGTCGTTGAAGAAGCAGACGCGCGAAGCGCTGCGCGTCGTGCAGGACATGGGTGGCAACGTGATCGGCACGTTCGTCACGGCGCTGCGCGGTCAGGACCCCGAGAGCGACCGGCGGCTGGCCTACGAACCGCTGCGCAGCGAGGAGGCGTGAAGTGACCGGCTTCAAGGAGACGCTGAAGGATGCCGTGCGACAGATGTCGTTCCGCACTTCGCTGGAAAGCCTGAAGAAGAAGGGTGTCCAGCAAGTGAGCGTGCTCGGCATCGATCGCATCATCGCGCTCATCGAAGCCGCCGTGCACCGCAGCTTGAAGTCGCGGCTCGTCAGCGTCGACCGCGAAGCCGTTGCCGACGCGACCAAGGCCGAGTTCTTGCGGCTGCTGCAGAGCAACGAGGACCTGCTGCGGCAGAAGAGCGAGGTCGAACGGCAGAAGGATGACGCCGAGGAAGAGATCGACCAGCTGCGCCGCGATCTCGCCCAACAGAACCATGCGTTGCAGATCAAGCTGGACGCCGCCGCGCTCCAGTTGACCAACCGCTACGAAGGCGAGAACACCCTCATCGCGCGCAAGGTGTCCGAGGTCATGCAGGCCCTGGCCGACACTGAGGGCCTCCCCCTGGCGAGCGCCGAGGAGAGGGTGATGGAGCTCGTCATGCACGTCGTCACCGAGGAGCGCAAGGCGGCGGAGGAGGCGCGCCGGACGCTGAACGACCGCGAGATCGACAACTTGCAGCGGCGGATCAAGAAACTCGCCGATACGCTCGGGGAGACCGAGCAGCGGCTGCAGCAGGTGGCCGCCATGAAGAGCCTCGACGGCGGCATCTCGTCGATCTACCGCGATGTGCAGGGCCTGACGCTGGACGAGGCGCAGGCCGGCAAGAAGAAAGAACTCATGGCCGAGATCTTCAAGGCCAACCTGAAGCTCCAGAGACAGGGCAAGGGTGGCGCGTGACGAGATCGACCAACCACGAAGGAACCAGACGATGAGCCAGACGATGACGAAGAGCGAGTCCAAGAACGAACCGAAGAACGAACCGAAGAACGAGCCGAGGAGCGAGAGCAAGCAGATGCCAGATACCCCGAAGAAGGACCACGGTGTGCTGTACATCGGGATGGATCTCGGTACGTCGCGCACTTCGGTGTCCGCCAGCAACGGCGTTCGTGAGAGCGTCTTTTCGATGGTCGGTTACCCGAAGGACGTCGTCAGCATGAAGCTGCTGAAGAAGGACGTGCTGTTCGGCAAGGAAGCCATCGAGAAGCGGCTGTCGCTGAAGCTCTACAAGCCGCTCGAGAAGGGCGTGCTCAAGTACACGGGCGACAGCAAGATGGACGCCGAGGCCAAGGCCAACCTGAAGGCCGCGCAGGACCTCATCGGCGAGGCGATCCGGCTCGCGAAGCCACGCAAGGACGAACTCGTCTACTGCGTCATCGGCGCCCCCGCGGAGGCGTCCGTCAAGAACCGCGAGGCGATCATCGAAGCGGCGCGCGCGCACGTCGACTCGGTGATGCTGTGCAGCGAGCCGTTCTCGGTGGCCTACGGGCTCGACTGGCTCGAGGACGTGCTCGTCATCGACATCGGTGCCGGCACCACGGACCTCTGCCGCATGCACGGCACGATGCCCGACGAGGCGGACCAGGTCATGTTCGAGATCGCCGGCGACGCCGTCGACGCCGAGCTGGCAGCCCGCATCGAGCGATCCTGCCCGGGCGCGCAGTTCACGATCCACATGGTCAAGGACATCAAGGAGCGGTACGGCTTCGTCGGCGATGCGCCCGAGCGCTGCATCGTCGAGCTGCCCGTGGAAGGCAAGCCCACACCGTTCGACCTCACCGACGACATCCGGGCCGCCTGCTCGATCCTCATCGACCCGATCGTGAAGGGCATCCAGAAGCTGGTGGCGTCGTTCGACCCGCAGTTCCAGCAGAAGCTCAAGAACCGTGTGCTGCTGGCGGGCGGCGGCTCGATGGTGAAGGGCCTCGACTCGGCCGTCGAGAAGGCCATGAAGCAGCACCTCGGCGGCGGCAAGGTCATCCGCATCGAGGAGCCGATCTACGGCGGTGCCAACGGGGCGCTGAAGATCGCGCACGACATGCCGGCGGACTTCTGGGAGCAGCTCAAGTAGGGGCCGGAGTTCCGCGTGCCGGTGTTCGCTGGCCGTGCCCGCTGGCAAGTGCTGCCGGCGGTCGGAGCGCCGCTACTTGACGCCGTAGTCGTTCTGCAGGATGACCCGCAGTTCGAAGAAGTCGCGGATCTCGTGCGTGGGCGGTGAGAGGCCTTCTTCCTGCGCGTGGCGGCCACTGCGGCGGATGCGCACGGTCGACCAGCCTTCGCTGTTGCAGGGGTCGATGTCGTGCGTCGGGTTGTCGCCCACGTACAGACAGCGCTGTGGCGCGAGCTTCAGGCGCTGCAGGACTCTTCGGTAGAGTTTCGGGTTCGGCTTGCTGAAGCCGACCTGGTCCGTGAAGAAGATCGCCGATGGCGTCAGGAACTCGAGCACCTCGAGGCGCACGAGTTTCTCGGCCTGCTTGATGGTGATCCCGGCCGAGATGACGCCGCGCAACAGCGACGTCGTCGCCAGCCATCGCAGCACCTCGTAGACGTCGTCGTAGACCTTCAACTCGCGCCACTTCGTCGCGTGGTAGGCGACCACGCCGGCGGCGACGATCACGGCGCGGTTGTGCCCTTCCGTCGATTCCGGACCGAGGCGGTCGATGACCTTGTCGAAGTGGCCACCGTAGTTGCTCGAGAACTCGTCGATGACCTCCTCGAGTTCGCGCATCGCGTCACCGCGGTCCGCACGCAGTCCGGCGCGGATCATCGCATCGACCGCACCTCGACGCGCCTTGTCGGCGAACACCGAGGTCGAGAACAGCGTGTCGTCGATGTCGAAGAAGATCGCGTCGAGGGACTTCACACCCGCAGTTGTCCGCCATCGAGCGTCCGCAGGCAAGGCCGGCCAGCGGCTCTCACCCGGAACA
>JAYUCN010000911.1:0-7203 GCA_043740335.1 Planctomycetota bacterium | reverse complement strand
CATGCTGACCGGCCACGGCAGTCGCGATGTCGCCGTGCAGGCGATGGAGCGTGGCGCCACCTACTACGTCGAGAAGCCCGTCGACCTTGCCGACCTGCGTGCCAAGGTGCGCAAGTCGCTCGAAGACCACCAGAAGGATGTCGCCTACGACGACCTGCGCGGCCAGCTGGAGCGCGCCTTCGGCATCGAGGGCATCATCGGCCAGGATCCGAAGATGCAGCGCGTGTTGGCCCTCGTGCGTCAGATCGCCGGCACGGCCGCGTCGGTGCTGATCCTCGGGCCTTCGGGCACGGGCAAGGAACTCGTCGCCCGCGCCATCCACAACCTGTCGCCGCGCAGCAAGCGCCCGTTCGTCGCGATCAACTGCGGCGGCATGTCCGAGGGCACCATCGAGAGCGAGCTGTTCGGTCACGTCAAGGGCTCCTTCACGGGCGCGGTCGTCGACCGCGAAGGCAAGTTCGAGTACGCGACGGGCGGCACGCTCCTGCTCGACGAAGTGGGGGAGATGCCGACCTCGACGCAGATCAAGCTGCTGCGCGTGCTCGAGGAGCGCGCGGTGGCGCGCGTCGGCGACAACAAGCTGCGGCCCGTCGACGTGCGTGTACTGGCGGCAACGAATGCCGACCTGTTGCAGAAGGTCAAGGACGGTTCGTTCCGGCAGGATCTCTACTTCCGGTTGAAGGTCGTCACGATCGACCTGCCGCCGCTGCGCGAGCGTCGGTCCGACATCAAGCTGCTGATCGAGCACTTCCTGCGTCACTTCTGCAAGCTGCACGGCAAGGATGTCGAGTCCATCGACCGCGATGCCCTCGTGGCCCTCGTCCAGTACGACTGGCCCGGCAACGTGAGAGAGCTGCGCAACGCGATCGAGTCGATGGTCGTTCGCGCCAGGGGCAACATCCTGACGCGCGCCGACCTGCCGCCCGAGATCTGGGCGCCGTTGCCCGTGGACCAGGACGGCTGGCAGTTCCTGGCCGGACGCACGTGGCAGGAGGTGGAGCAGAACCACATCCGCGTTGCGCTCGAACTCTGTTCTGGCAACCGCCAGAAGGCGGCGCGGTCGATGGGACTCAGCGAACGGACCCTCTACCGGAAGATCAAGGAATACGGGCTCTGAATGCCGGCGGCCGGGCGACGGTGGATGCCGAGCTTCTGACACCCTACATTCCATGGTTGACCCCATGACCGAAACCTCCCAAAGGCCGCCGCTGCAGGACGGGCTCGCCTTCGAGCGTGCCCTGAACGATCTGCAGACGAAGATCGCCGAGCTCCGGAAGCTGAACTCGGGATCGCACCTGGAGTTGGCGGGCGAGATCGAGCTGCTCGAGGATCGGTTGCGTCGCCAGACCGCGGAGGTCTACGCGCAGTTGTCGCCCTGGGAACGTGTCAACGTGGCGCGCCATGCCGATCGCCCGCTGACGTCCGACTACGTGCAGCTCATGCTCGACGACTTCGTCGAGCTGCATGGCGACCGCGTCTTCGGCGACGACCGGGCCATTCTGACGGGGCTCGCGACCATGGGCAGCACGCGCTTTCTTCTCGTCGGCCATCGCAAGGGCAAGACCGTCAAGGATCGTCTGGCGTGCAACTTCGGTTGTGCCCATCCCGAAGGCTATCGCAAGGCCATGCAGAAGATGCGGCTGGCCGAGAAGATGAAGCTCCCGATCGTGACCTTCATCAACACTCCGGGTGCCTATCCCGGCATCGGCGCCGAGGAGCGTGGTCAGGCGGGAGCGATCGCGCGCAACATCCTCGAGATGTTCGACGTGAAGGTGCCCATCGTCTGCCTCGTCATCGGCGAAGGCGGTTCCGGCGGCGCCCTCGGCATCGGCGTGGGCGATCGCGTTGGCATGCTCGAGAACAGCTACTACTCGGTGATCTCGCCCGAGGGTTGCGCGGCGATCCTCTGGAAGAGCGGCGACAAGGCGCCCGAGGCGGCCGATGCGCTCAAGTTGACGAGCAAGGATCTGCTGCGCCTCGGGCTCGTCGACAAGGTGATCGAGGAACCACTCGGGGGAGCACATCGCGACCCCAAGGGTGCGATCGAACGCGTGAAGGCACAGCTGCTCGAATGGTTGCGCGAGCTGAGCGAGATCCCGGTGCCCGAGCTGTTGGAACAGCGCTATCGCAAGTTCCGGCGCATGGGCACGCCCGTCACGGGGTGACTGCACGCCTGGGACTCCGGGGACCCTCGGGAACCTCGCCCGAACCCGTGTCCTCGCCTGTACTGCGGCGAAGAACTGCGTAGCAGGGGAAGCTGGTGACCTCGCCGGTTCCCGACTACGTTTCTGCCACCGGCTACATTCCTGCCAGCAAGGTCGCATGTTTCCACCGAGATCCCCGCACCGCCTGCATGCCGGCAGTCAAAGCCTCGGCGGCGCGTCGCCAGGTGCACCCACCGGACTGCCGGCCGGATTGCCCTCGGCGGTGGCCGAACTCGCGGCAGCGACCGCCATCTCGGATGCGGAACTTGTGCGGCGCACCTTGGCGGGCCAGCAGGATCCGTTTGCTGCCCTCGTGGCGCGCTACCAGAAACGGGCCTTCTGGGTGGCTTTCCACGTCGTCGGTCGCGTCGAAGACGCGCGCGATGTGACGCAGGAAGCGTTCGTCCGCTTGTTCCGGTCGCTCGGCAAGTACGACTTTTCGCGCAGCTTCTACACCTGGTTCTATCGCATCGTGATGAACCTCGCGATCGACAGCCTGCGCAAGATCCGCAGTGCACGCGCGGGCAGCGTCGACGATGTGCTGCAGAGCCTGCCCGACTCGCGTGAGAGGGCGGGCTCGGTGCCCCTGGAGAGGCAGGAGCAGAACAGCCAGGTCTGGGCCATCCTCGAGCGACTCGACGCCAAGTTCCGCGCCGTCCTCGTGCTGCGCGACATCCATGGACTGAGCTGCCGCGAGATCGCGCCGATCCTGCGCATCACGCACGCAACGGCGCGCTGGCGCCTGCACCGTGGCCGGCAGATGTTTCGCGAACACTGGGAACGTCGGAACGGGAGGTACGAGCTGTGAAGCAGTCGTCGTGCCCTGCGGTCTTGGACATGCTGCCGTGGTTCGTCGGAAATGATCTCGATGCCGAGCACCAGGCAGCAGTGCGCATTCATCTACGCGACTGCGTGTCGTGCCGGCGAGAGGCGGCGGCTCTGCTGCAGTCGACGAAGGCCCTGCAGACGATGGGGGTCTCGTCGGCGTCGTCCGTCGACGAGGCAGTCGACGAGGCAGTCGACGAGGCAATGTTCACTTCGATGCATGCGTCGATCCTGTCGGCGGTGGGTGCCGAAGTGGCCGCATCGGCATCGTCCACCTGGCCCACGTTCGTGCGGCGGGTCTTGCCGCTGGCTGCTGCCGTGCTGTTGTTCCTGACCGGCTGGTGGCTCGTGCGCGAGCCATCGTCGCCGCTGCTGCAGCGGCGGCCGATCGGCACGCTGGTCGTCGATGATGGCGACGTGCGAGCGGTGCCGTATGCGGGACCGCGTGTGCGGCTGCAGCCGCTCGGCTTCGAATCCACGCCGTTTGGTGGGGGGGCCGAGAATGGCGTTGGCCCGGGCATGATGGGACGGGGCCGTTTGCGCACCCTCGTGGACGAGGGGCTGTTGGCGCCGGTGGTTCCCGTGCGGTCGCAGCCGCGTTAGCGCAGCGGTCCGATCGGGTGTCTGCGGGCAGGAGTCTTTCGCCGTGCTCGTCGTTTCCGGCCCCGCCGGGGTGAGTTCCACCCCATGCAAGGCATGGAGGCATGACGATGAACAACATGAGCACGCTGTTGGTGATGGTTGGCCTGGGACTGTGCGCCAACCTGCCGGCGCAGGAGCCGGGGGCGATGAAGCCCAGGGCAGTTGCGGAGTCCACGAAGGGTGTCGAGCAGTGGATCGCCGACCTTGGCAGTGACAGTTACAAGACCCGTCTGCAGGCCGAGAAGGCCTTGCGCGAACTCGGGCAGGCGGCGGTGCCAGCGTTGAAGAAGGCGGCCGAGGAACCGGCGGAGGTCGAAGTCCAATGGCGGGCGCGGCGCCTGCTGCGGCAACTGGAGAAGGGTGCGAACCAGGGGCTCGTCGAACGGGGGAAGAGCAAGCAGGGAGCCGAACCTCAGGGCGACGAGACGCGGAGGGACGAGTTGCGCCGATCGCCGTTCTGGCGCGCGCAAGGCGGTCTGCCCGATGCGATGCGCGAGCAGTTCGAGTCCTTGTTCGAAGGGTTCGAACGCGACTTGGGCCTCGACGTGCCACGCGCGCGGTTCTTCCAGGACGACTTCTTCCGCGATCTGCAGGAGCAGATGAAGTCCGGTGGCGGCACGCAGAAGGGCATGAGCATGCAGATTGGCCCTGATGGCGCGGTGCGCGTCGAGATCGACGAGAAGAACGAGAAGGGCGAGATCGAGAAGAAGGTCTACGAGGCTCCGGATCTCGAGACGTTTCACGCACAGCACCCCGGCATGCTGCAGCAGAATGGTTTGGGACTCGGACTCCAGGGGTGGCCGCGCACGCTGCGGGGCTTCGGCGGCCCCATCGTCCCCGGGTGGAAGTTCGATTGGGATGTCGACAGCAAGTGGCTCCAACCGCGCGCGCTCCAACCGCTGTTCCCGAGGGCGCAGGATCCGCAGGATCAGCTGGGTGCACCCGATGCGGTGCCGACGGCACCTCCTCCCGCCGGCAAGCGTCTCGGGATCGCGATTCGTCCCGAGCTCCCGGCCGAGTTGCGGGAGCACCTCGAACTCGAGGACGGCGTGGGCCTCATGGTCGAGTCCGTGCAGCCGGGCACGCTCGCCGAGAGCCTTGGTCTCCTGCGCGGTGACATCATCGTGAAGATCGCGGACAAGTCGATCGGTGCTGCCGTGGACGTGCAGGAAGCCCTGGGCGGCATCGAGGCCGGCAAGAAGGTGGAGGTGAAGTTCCTGCGCAAGGGGGTCGAGAAGACTGCCACGACCACGAAGACGGAAGCCGCGGAACCAGCGAAGAAGGTCGAGCGACTCGAACGTCGCCAGAGCAAGGCCGGCGAGTCGATCCGCTGATCCGGTGCGTTGTCAGCAGATCGAGCCCGGTCGCGGCGATACCGCCGGGCCCACTTCGCGCAGCCGCAGCTGGCCGCACGCCGCGGCACGGTCGGCGCCTCGCTGGCGACGCACGGTGACCTTCAGACCGCCGCGGCGCAGCGCTGCGGCGAACGCGTCGACGCGGTGCACGGCCGGTCGCCGCAACGACGACGTGGCGGCGATCTCAGCGACCGGGTTCCAGGGGATCAGGTTCACCGTGCAGGGCAAGGCACCCAGGGTCTCGACGAGGGCGATCGCATCGCCGGGGCGGTCGTTGACACCTTCGAGCAGCACGACTACGTAGGTGACCTCGCGGCCCTTCTGGCCGAAGTAGCGGTGGGCCGCGGTCACGATGTCTCGCACGGGGTGCGTCGCAGTCGGCACGAGCTGCTTGCGCAAGGTGTCGTCGGCTGCATGCAGGGACACCGCCAGGTTGTAGGCAGGATCCGCGGCGGCAAAGCGCTCCATCTGGCGCGGGTACCCCGAGGTGCTGACGGTGATGCGCCGGGCACCCATGTCGATGCCTGCAGGATCGAGGATGCGCTGCAGGGCGGGCAGGAGAGCGTCGAGATTGAGCATCGGTTCGCCCATGCCCATGACCACGAGGTTCGTCAAGCGCCGCGGTGTGGGCAGGCGGCTCTTCGCGACGAGCACCTGTTCGGCGATCTCGCCCACCGACAAGTTGCGGCGCACGCCGAACATGCCCGACGCGCAGAACACGCACCGCACGGGGCAGCCGACCTGCGTCGAGATGCACAGGGTGGTGCGTTCGCCGGCGGGGATGACGACACACTCGACGGCTTCGCCATCGTGCAGTTGCAGCAGCAGTTTCTCGGTGCCGTCTTCGGCCAGTTCGGCCTTTTTGACGCTGCTGCCGCGCACCACGTGCCCCGCCGCCAGCTCGGTGCGCAAGCGCGTGGGCACGTTGCTCATCTGCTCGAAGCGTTCGGCACCATGCCGCCAGACCCAATGCAGGACCTGGCGCGCCTGGAACGGCTTTCCGCCCAGGCTCTCGACGGTCTGCAGGAGATCGACGTCGGCCAAGTCGGTCAGGGCCCGCATCGCAGAAACCGTGTGCCCGGGCGCGGTCAGGCGGAATCCCGCTTGCGGCGGGTGCGCTCGCCTGTGGGAATGGCGGCCAGGCGCTCGTGCACGAACTCCGCCGTGATGATGATCCGCTCGCCCTTGCGCGAGCCGATCTCGTAGCGCAGGTCGAGCAGGATCTGCTCGAACATCGAGCGCAGCGACCGCACGCCCGTCTCGCGGGTCATCGCCTGGTCGGCGAGAGCGCCCAAAGCCTCGTCGGTGAACTCGAGCTGGCAGCCGTCGAGTTCGAACATCGCCTTGTACTGCTTGACGAGCGCATTCTTCGGCTGCGTCAGGACGTTGAGGATCTCCTCGCGCGTCAGCGACCGCATCGGCACGACCACCGGCAGCCGGCCGACGAATTCCGGGATCATGCCGAAGTCGATGAGGTCCTTCTGGTCGAGGTACGGGATCAGCCGGTCGCGCTCGATCTGGCTCGTCACGAGATCGGGCTCGCCGGCTTCGTCGGCGCCGTGGCCGAAGCCGATGACCTTCTGGCCGAGCCGGCGCGCGATGAACTGCTCGATACCGGAGAAGGTGCCGCCGCAGATGAACAGGATGTGTTCCGTGTTCACCTGGATGTAGCTCTGCTCGGGGTGCTTGCGCCCGCCCTGAGGTGGCACGTTGGCGATCGTGCCCTCGAGAATCTTGAGCAGCGCCTGTTGCACGCCTTCACCGCTCACGTCGCGCGTGATCGAGACGTTGCCCGTGGTGCGGCCGATCTTGTCGATCTCGTCGATGTAGACGATGCCCTGTTGCGCGCGCTCGACATCGAAGTTCGCGTTCTGCAGCAGCCGCAGCAGGATGTTCTCGACGTCTTCGCCGACGTAGCCCGCCTCCGTCAACGTGGTCGCGTCCGCGATCGCGAATGGCACGTCGAGGATCTTTGCCAGCGTGCGTGCCAGCAGCGTCTTGCCGGAGCCGGTCGGGCCGACGAGCAGGATGTTGCTCTTCTCGAGTTCGAGGTCCGGGTTGTGAAAGCGCGCATGCAGGCGCCGGTAGTGGCTGTAGACCGCGACTGCGAGCACCTTCTTGGCGCGCTCCTGGCCGATCACGTACTGGTCCAGCACGTCCTTGATTTCGGCCGGGGT
>JAYUCN010000910.1:0-2963 GCA_043740335.1 Planctomycetota bacterium | reverse complement strand
CTGGAACCGCGGTCCGTACGTGACCGACAGCATCAATGGCTTCCGCGCGGTCACGCGCAGCGCATGGCAGCGCATGAACCCGGACGGTCCGGGCTACACGATCGAATACCAGAGCACGATCCGGGCTCTGAAGCTGGGCCTCGAGATCGTCGAGTTCCCGACCCGCGAATCGTCGCGCCTCGGTGGCGAGAGTCAGGCGAAGTCGCTCCCGACCGGGCTCAAGTTCCTGCGCCTGTATGCGCGCGAACTCTGGGTCGGCAAGCGCTTCGCCGACTGTTCCACCAAGACTGGTTAGGCACCGCATGGACGACGCACCTTCCGCCATCCGCCGCGAGCTCCACGAACTGATCCGCAAGTTCATGGCCGGCAAGCAGGGCTCACCCGACAGCCGCAGCATGCCGCTCGTCGCCGACACGATCGGCGCCGAGGAGATCTCGGCGGTGCTCGACACGTTCCTCGACGGCCACATCACGATGGGGCCGCGCGTGCGCCGGCTCGAGGCGGAATGGAGCCGCTACCTCGGCCTGCCCGATTCGGTGATGGTCAATTCCGGCTCGTCGGCGAACCTGCTGGCGCTGGCCGCGGCGGCGCTACCGGATCTGCCGGGCGGCCTGCGGCCCGGCGACGAGGTGCTGGTGCCCGCCGTCGGCTGGTCGACCACGATCTACCCGATCGCGCAGGCCGGCCTGCTGCCCGTGCTCGTCGACTGCGACCCGTCGCTGCTGAACGTCGACCTCGAACGCCTGCAGGCGGCGATGAGCAAGCACACGCGTGGCATCGTCGTCGTGCACCTGCTCGGCAATCCCTGCGCGATGGACCGCATCGCCGCGTTCGCGGCCGAGCAGGGACTGTTCCTCATGGAGGACTGCTGCGAGGCCCACGGGGCGGAGATCGCGGGCAGGAAGGTCGGCACCTTCGGCGACCTGTCGACCTTCAGCTTCTTCTTCTCGCACCACATCACCACCGGCGAAGGCGGCATGGTCAGCATGCGCGATCCGAAGCCGTGGGCCGACCGCGTGCGCTCGCTGCGCGCGCACGGCTGGATCCGCGAGCGCAGCGACCGCGACAAGATCATCGCGCAGAACCCGGGCATCGACCCGCGCTGGCTGTTCGTGAGCCAGGGCTACAACGTGCGCAGCACGGACATGAACGCCGCCATCGGTCTCGTGCAGCTGTGCAAGCTCGACCAGTTCGTCCGCCGCCGGCGCCAGATCCGCCAGCGTCTGCTCGACGGGTTGGCAGGCCTCGAGGATCGGCTCGTGCTCCAGCAGGAGCAGCCGGGGGGGCAGCACTCGGCGTTCGCGTTCGCGATGATCCTGCGGCATGGAGTCGCGCTGGAGCGCAAGGACTTCGCGGCGGGCCTCGAAGCGGCGGGCATCGAGACACGCCCCGTGGTGACCGGCAACCTCGCGCGGCAGCCGGTGCTGCAGCACATGCCGCACCGCATCGCGGGCAAGCTCGTGAACGCGGACTTCGTGCACGACCGGGGTCTGATGATCGGCATCCACCCGAGCACCACGGATGCGCAGGTCGCGCACGTGGTGGCGACCGTGCAGCGGTTGGTGGGGGGCTTGCGGGCGCCGGCGTGCGGCAGTGCCGGGCACCCGTAGCGCTGCGGCGTTCCGGAAGGCCTCTTGCACTTCCTGCCCGCAACCCCTTGCCCTGGCACGTCGCCTTTGGATAGACCGGACCTACCCGCATGCGCGAACTCACGAATCTCCCACACGGGTGTACGCTCGGTCTGAACTTCACCGGGCTGCACGACTCTGCCATCGCCATTGTCGGGCCGGAAGGGGAACTCCTCTTTGCCTGCGCCTTGGAGCGCATCTCTCGCCACAAACACGACGGCCGCTGGCCCAAGGTCCTGCTCGAACAGTTGCCATGGGACCGCGTGGACCAGGTTGGGCTGTCGACACTGAGATTGGAGGATGCAAGGCGGCTCGGGCGCGACTTCTCGATCGACGGATGGCCCCACGCCGTCCCAGGCGGAGTCGCCAACGTGGCGCCGTTCCCCGAAGAATGGAGTGGCTTCATCGCCACCCTTGGCAAGCCGCTCCGCTGGTTCGACCACCACCACTGTCACGCCGCGAGCGGCTGGTTCCTGAGCGACTTCACGCAGGGCCTCGTGCTGACCTGCGATGGCGGGGCACACCAATCACCCTGGTTTGCCACGGCCTGGCGCGGGGAGGGCGAGCGGCTGCAACTCAGGGGCGGCATGCACACCGGGGAGTACCATTCACCGGCCACTCTCTACATGGTGGTCACGGCGCTCCTCGGTTTGCGACCCAACCGTCATGAAGGGAAGGTCACGGGACTCGCGGCCAGGGGCAGGACCACTCCAGAACGCATTGCACGATTCGAAGAGATCGTGTGGCCGATGGTCCGCAACCTGAGCAGGTTCCTCAGGTGGATCGTGTTTCCTGACCAGAGGCTGCCAGCCCATCTCGCGGTCAACGAACATCTGCGACGCGAGTGGCGACAGGAACTCGCAGAGTTCAGCGACCAGGACCTCGCGGCCTGCGTGCAAGAGGTCGCGGAACGCTCGGCGCTCGAGATGGTGGCGCTGGCGAGAACGGTGGCAGGAGAAGACCTCGAGGATGTCTGCCTCGCCGGCGGTTTCTTCGCCAACGTGCGCGTCAACCAGCGTGTCCTCGAGTCCGGTTTCCGTCGGGGGTTCGTCGCACCCCCGATGACCGACGACGGGAATGCCGTCGGAGCTGCGTTTCTAGCTCACCTGGAGGCCCATCCCGATCGGCAGCTGGTCAAGTCGCGCACCACCATGTTTCTCGGCCCCGGCATCGATGTGGAGGACGCGTCGAGTCTCCTGGGTCAGCACGAGATCAGGTTCTCACGACCGGCCGAACTTGCGGCGACGGTGGCCGAGCACCTCGCCGCCGGCAAGACGAACCAACAAAGAAATCGCGAACGCCCTTCAGATTACCGAACAGACCGTGAAAGAGCAC
>JAYUCN010000909.1:0-2970 GCA_043740335.1 Planctomycetota bacterium | reverse complement strand
TGGCAAGAGGTTGACGAAGGCACGTGGCTTCCAGCTCTTCCCGATCGACCGCCTCGTCGCGAAGCGCGGTGCGGAATTACGGGCCGAGCGTGCCAGCTTGCGACCTCCCGATGCCATGCAGTTGGCCACCGCTTCGCTGCACGAAGCGGATGCCTTTCTGACGAACGACAAGAGACTGCGTTCTTGCGGCGACGTGGACGTCGTCGTCATCGACGACTTTCTGCCGGAGACCGGGACTCAGGGGCCGACATGACCAACCGCGCTTCTCACGCGTCCGCTACCAGGTTCCGCTCGTGGAAGACGAGGTCGACATCGAGTCGGGGTTCCTGATCATGCCGGCGGCCGGCGTCAGCGCAGCGCTTCGATCGCCTGCACGAACTCGGCGATGGCTCGCACCTGCGTCGCGAACTGTGGGTCGGTGTCCGCGAGTTCCGGCACGTCGCGCTGGAACCGCCACGAACCCGGTTTGCCGTCGAGCGCGACATCGACGGCGTAGTGAGCAGTGGACATGACCGGGCCGCCGGGTGTCGCCGGCTGGATCGCCGTCGGCAATCGGAACACTGCCCCGGCTTGCAGGCCGCGCAGTTGCCGCAGCAGCAGGTCCCTGCCTTCGCGCTTCTCCAGCTTCCCTTTGCGTGGTTCGGGATTCGGCGAGCTGCTCTTCGGATCGCGATACTCGGTGACGACGCAGAAGGACAGCCCTTCGCGTGCCAGTTCGAGCGCAACGATCGTCGTGCCGCGGAACGCCACACCGGCATCGGTGCGCCAATCCTTGCGAATCTCGATCTGCGCCACCGTGATCGCATCGAGGTGCGCGATGTAGCCGGCACCGATGCGATCACTCACAGCCGTCAGCAGCCACTCCGCGAGCAGCGACTCGCGGTACGCCTTGTCCCACGAGTTGTGGCCCGTGCCCGGGAGCAGCGTCAGTTCGGCGTGCCCGCCGGCCCGCTCGACCTCGGCACAGAGATCCTTCGACTGCTTGACGGGCACGGCCTTGTCGTCCTCGCCGTGGAAACACCAGATCGGCATCGCCTTCAGTGCCGGTGCGATCGCGCGCGGCTCGCCGTAGCCGCAGATCGGTGCGATCGCCGCCCACAGCTCTGCATGACGCGCACCGAGCACCCAGGTGCCGTGGCCACCTTGCGACAGCCCCGTGAGGAACAACTGCGTGTCGTCGACGGCGTAGTCCTTCTGCACCTTCGCGAGCATCGCCATCACCATGGCATCGTGATCCTCCCACGCGCTCTCGCGATCCGGCTTCTGCGGGAAGAGCACGAGGAAGGGCCACGCCGCGACATCGTGCATGATCGCCGGGCCGAGCCCCACGGCGACCTGCTTCCAACCGTCGGTGCCACATTCGCCAGCCCCGTTCAAGAACACGAGCAGCGGCCAGCGGCGATCGGTGCAGTAGCCTGGCGGCACGTACAGCACGTAGCGGTGTTCGTGCCCCGCGACGGGGATCGTCTGCGCGAGGAAGCCCGTGCGAACGGCGGCGGCAGCGGCAGCATCGGCCTGAGCCAGCAGCAACCGCGAACCGACGAGCAGCAGCGCAAGCAACCGTCGCGTCACCAACATGCTCACGGCACCTGGAAGACCACGCCGTTCGAGAACGACAGGAAGCCCGCCACCGGTTCGAGGCAGACGTGCTGCGCGTAGAAGCGATAGCCCGAGAAGATCGGCGTCAGTGTGAACGCGAACACGAGGCTCGACGGGTTGCTGGCGTTGCTGATCCCGTTCACGGTGGCGTCAGCGCTCACGTTCAGGTAGCAGCTCGCGGTGCCGAGCAAGGGGTCGAGCAGCAACGGTAACGGGATGCCAAGGTGGGTCGCGTTGGACAGGCCGAGGACCAGCACGCCGATCGAGTTCGGCGCATGGTTGGTCGACATCGTCGTCACCGTCGAGCCAACCAGGTAGGGGCCCGTTGCCGTCAGGGACACGAGGCCCGCTGCACCATTGCAGCTCTGACCGAACGGAATGCCGAAGCCGCCACCACCCGCGACCGCGAGTCCGTTCACGGCGTTCGCAGGGCTCGTGTTGCTGGCGAGGAAGGTCGGCGAACCACCGGCGTGCGGCACGCGGTAGACCTGCCCCGTGCCACCGCCCGTGATGAAATCGCCGTTCTGGTCGATGTCGAGCGCATTGGGCCCCGGGATCGAGAACGGCGGGGCGACGTTCGTCACGGCGCCGCCGCTGGCGACGCGGATCAGGCGGTTGACCGTGAGCACGGTCGCCACGATCTCGCCGGTCGCGGAGTCGAACGCGATCGCGGAGACGTAGCCGCCAAGGCCGCTGACGATCGTCGTCGCGGTGGTGCTGCCATTGGCGAGCCGGTAGATCCCGCCGTTGCCGCCGAGCACGACGTCGCCTGTCACCGGATCGCGGGCACCCGAGCTCAGATCCGCGCCCCACGGCTGCGCGCCGGCCGAGAGATCGACCACCGTCGCGGTGACCGGATCGAGGCGGCGGACCTGGCCGGTCCCCGAGTCGGCGAACACGATGCTCCCGCTGCCGTCCCAGCTCATCTGCGAGACGATGCCGACGGCGTTCGTGATGAGCACGTAGCTGACCGCGCCGGGACCTGTGATGGTCGCGCGCCCGACGAAGCCGAAGCCGCCGACGAGGAAGGTGTTCGGGTTGGCCCGGTCCCAGAGGATCGCCTGCGACGAGGCGGTGCTGGTGCCCTGGAAGCCCGGGGTCAGATAGCCCGTGACCGTTGCACCGGCACTGATCACGCCGAAGCGGTTCGTCGAGAAACCGGTCACCGCGATGTCGCCGATGGCGACCTGGGCGGACACGGTGGTGGACAGGAGGCACACGACGAGTGGCAGGGTTGAGTTCATGGTGCGGTGCTTGGCATCGACGGCAGGGGCTCGTCGCGTTGGCTCGGGACGGGCAGCCATGGTCATGGTGCGTCGCCGATGCGTCAAGGGGCGGACCGCGAGGCACAGCGGTTCCGGAACTGGCGAT
>JAYUCN010000908.1:0-2971 GCA_043740335.1 Planctomycetota bacterium | reverse complement strand
ACGCCACTCGGAACGATGGGCGTACGCGGCAACCACATGTAGCCGGCACCGCCGGCGACCACCACCAGCAGGATCGCGTAGAGCGCCGTGCGCGGCTTCTGCTTCGCCGCCGCCACCACCACGGGCTTCGGCTTTGGCGCCACCTTCGCGGGGATGTTGACCGTGCCACCCTGCTCGACGAGCACGATGTCGTTGAACAGCGCCTCGTAGCTTTCGTAGCGGTCGTCGCGGTCGAGCGCCGTCATGCGCTCGATGACGCGCGACAGCGGATGGTTCTCGCCCAGGTCCGGCAGCGCCTTCCAGAGGCACAGGTGCTCGAGCTTGGTCTTGGTCTGGATCAGTTCGTAGACCGAACTCGCGCGGATCGGCGGCTCACCCGTCAACAGGTAGTAGAACGTCGCGCCGAGCGAGTACATGTCGCTGCGGAAGTCGAGTTGCGTCGCCGAACCCTGGCACTGCTCGGGGCTCATGTAGAGCGGCGTGCCGATCAGTTCGGACGTCATCGTCATGTTGAAGTCCTCCTGGATGGGCTTCGCGATGCCGAAGTCGGCGATCTTGAGCACGCCGCGGTCGGTCAACATGAGGTTGTCCGGCTTGATGTCGCGGTGGATGACCGCGAGTCGCTGCGCCTCCTCGAGCCCCTTGCAGGCCTGCCGCAGCAGCGGGATCGCTTCCCCCGCCGGCAGGCGGCCACCCGCCAGCAGCTTGGTGTGTTCGCGCATGTTCTTGCCCTGCACGAACTCCATGACGAGGAAGTGCACGCCGAGTTCGAAGCCGACGTCGTGCACCATGACGACGTGCTGGCTGTTGAACTTGCCGACCGTGCGCGCTTCGACCTCGAAGCGCTTCAGCGTGCGCGGGTCGGTCATCATCTCGGGCCGGATGATCTTGATGGCGACGTCGCGGTCGAGGCGCATCTGCCGCGCCTTGTAGACAGCGCCCATGGCGCCGCGCCCGAGCAGGGTGTCGATGCGACAGCCGCCGAGCTGCTTGCCGATCAGCGGGTCCTTGGGACCGGCAGTCATCGGCACCTTCGCCTGCTGGCCGCCCGCACCCTTCATGGCCGGCAGCGTGCGATCCTCTTCGGCGTTCGAGCCAGGGCCTCTGCTCTTCGCGTCGCTGCCACCGACGCGAGTCGGCGTGTCGTCGGGATCCGCATCACCGCCGACGGGTGCCTTGGGCTTGTCCTTGGGCTTGTCCTTGCCGACCCCCTTGAACGCAGGCAGCGTGCGATCTTCGGGCTTCGGACCTGGAGCCTTCTCGCTGCCGGCGAACCGCGTCGGCGTCTCGTCGGCATCCGCACCACCAGCGGGTGCCTTGGGTTTCTCCGCGCCAGCCCCCTTGATGGAAGGCGTCGTGCGGTCTTCGGGCTTCGGGCCCTGACCGTCACCAAACCGCGTCGGGGTCTCGTCTGGATCGGTCTCTGTCATGGGCAAGCCGCAGGTCCGGGTTCGCTGCTTGTAGTGGAAAGCCCCGATGGCCCGCAACTCTGCCACCCATTCGCAGCCCTGCAATTCCACCGTCGACGCACCGAGCGACCCCACGCATCACCGCGGGTGCCTCACATGAGGCTGCTCGGGTCGACGTCGAGCGTGATGCGGCAGGTCCGGGTGCCGAGGTCCTCGACGGTGCCGATGGCCTCCATGGCCTTGGCGAACGACGTCGGCTGGAAGCACTTCACGAGCATGTGCCAACGCCAGTGGTCCTTGACCCTGGCGATCACGGCCGGGGCCGGGCCCAGCACCTCGACGTCCGCCAAGCCGCGCAGCGGCAACACGGCCTGCTGCAGCAGCCGCTGCGCCTCGGCCTCCTGCCGCGCCTCGGCCAACACGCGCAGCAGGCGCGCAAACGGCGGGTAGCCCGTCAGCTTGCGGAACGCGAGTTCCTGCTGCACGAACGTGGCGTAGTCGTTCTTCGCCGCCGCCTCGACCGCGTAGTTGTCGGGGCAGTACGTCTGGATCACCACCGTGCCGGCCTTCTCGCCGCGACCGGCGCGCCCGGCGACCTGGTGCAGCAACTGGAACGTGCGCTCGGCAGCGCGGTAGTCGGGCACGAACAGTCCCGTGTCGGCGGAGACGACGCCGACCAGCGTGACGTCGGGGAAGTCGAGACCCTTCGCGATCATCTGCGTGCCGATCAGCACGTCGATGTGCTTCTTGCGGAACGCACCGAGCACGCGTTCGTGGGCGCCGCGTTCGGCCATCGTGTCGGCGTCCATGCGCGCGACGATCGCTTGCGGGAAGCGCTCCTTCACGACCTGCTCGAGCCGTTCGGTGCCGACGCCGAGTTCGTGCATGCCCGCGTGCTGGCACACCGGACAGGTCTCGGGTCGCCGCTTCTCGCGGCAGCACCAGTGGCAGATGAGGCGGCCACGCCGCACGTGCCACGTCATCGACACCGAGCACGATTCGCATTTCACCGCCTCGCCGCAGCCGGGGCACAGCAGCACCGGCGAGTAGCCGCGCCGATTCAGGAACAGCAGCACCTGATCCTTGGCCGCGAGCCGTTCCTCCATCATGACGAGCAGCGTGCGCGACAGCACGACGCCGGCCCGGCGCACGTCCTTGGGCTCTCTGCGCAGATCCTGCACGACGATCTTCGGCAAGCGCCCGGCACCCGCGCGCTCGGGCAACGTGAGCAGTTCGTAGACGCCGCGCCGCGCCTTGCCGATCGACTCCAGCGTCGGCGTCGCCGAACCGAGCACGACCACGGCCTGCTCGATCTCGCCGCGCACGATCGCCATCTCTCTAGCGTGGTAGCGCGGCGTGCTGTCCTGCTTGAACGACGTCTCGTGCTCTTCGTCGACGACGATGAGGCCGAGGTTCTGCACGGGCGCGAACAGTGCGGAACGCGCGCCGACGGCAATCTTCGCCCTGCCCTGGAGCAGGCGTTGCCACTGGCGGCCGCGTTCGGCATCGGTGAGGCCGCTGTGCAGCACAGCAACGTCGGGGAAGCGCGAGGCGAAGCGGCC
>JAYUCN010000907.1:0-2974 GCA_043740335.1 Planctomycetota bacterium | reverse complement strand
CCAGTTGTCGCCGCCATCGACGCTCTTGTAGAGGCCGCTCTTCTTGCCGAGGCGCACGCTCGGGTCGTTGCCGTCGAAGCCATCGCGTCTGCGCTCGTACATGCACGCGAAGACGATGCTTGGATCCTTCGGGTGCACGCGCACGTCGATGCAACCGGTCTTGCCATCGAGGAACAGCACGCGCTCCCACGAAGCACCACCGTCCTTGGTGCGGAAGACACCGCGCTCGTCGTTCTCGCCCCAGAGCCGGCCGAGCGCCGCGACGTAGACGATGTCGGCGTTGGCCGGATGGATCGCGACGTGACCGATCTGGAAGGACTCACGCAGTCCCATGTTCTGCCACGACGCGCCGCCATCGGTCGACTTGTAGACACCGTCGCCCCATTGCACGGAGTTGCGTGCGTTCTCTTCGCCGGTGCCGACCCAGACGATGTCCGGATTGCTCGGCGCGATCGCCACATCGCCGATCGAGGCCGAGGCCGCCTTGTCGAACACGCTGGTCCAGGTGGTGCCCGCGTTGTCGGTCTTCCAGACGCCACCGCCGGCACTGCCGACGAACCACGTGTGCTTCCGCTGCGGGTGCACGTCGAGATCCGTCATGCGGCCCATGGGGTTCACCGGGCCGAGACTTCGCCAAGTGAGCTGGTCGAACATTGGCAGCGAGAACACACTCTCCGGCGAGGGGTCGGCGGGCCGCTGACCAGCGTCGCGCGGGGCGGTCTCCGGCGGGCGCGCTGGCGGTGTCTCGGTGGACTCGGTTTCTTGGCTGGTGAGTCGTTGGGTGGCGACCAGGAGGGCCACACAGCAGAGGAGCATTCGGCGCATGGAGGTCGGCGGGACGGGAATCGAAACCGAGGATCGACGTCGGGGCGCAGCTTACGAAAGTCGTGCGTCGTGCGCGGGGGCCCTCACCCTCGATTCTGTCGCAAAGTCGTGACGGCCAGGGCGCCCTTGCAGCCAGTGCGCGCGTCCCTACTCCCGCACGAGTTCGAGCACGATCGTGCTGTCGTCGCCGTCGGCGAACACGGCGGTTGCACGCGCTTCCCAGGGTTCTCGCGTCCATGCCACCGCTTCGTACGCACCCGGCGCCATGTAGGCGACGAACTCGGCGCGCCCGAGCGCACCGCTGCGGTCGAGGGGGAGACTGCCAAGCCACTGGATCGTGCTGCCAGGGAGAGGACTCTGGGGACGAATGGCGAGGAAGACGGTATCGCCAGCGGCGGGCGGGGCGGTCACGCAGAAGCGGCGCGGGACGCCAGCGTGCAGCTGGATGTCGCGCTGCAATTCGACGCCAGCTTCGATCTGCAGGGGGAACGTCGCGGCTGCGACACCGGGACCCTGCACCTGCAGGATGTGTTGTCCCGCCGGTACGGCCGCGAACCGGTAGGTGCCGCCGACGTAGTCTGCAACGAGTCGCTCGTCGGGCAGGAGGATCGCAATCGTGCACTGCTCGGGTGGCCGCCCGTCGGGTCCGCCGACCGTGCCGTGCAGGATGCCGGCGTCGTCGAGCGTGATCACGTCGAGATCGAGTACGGTTCCCGCCCGCACGCCGAGGTTGCTGTGTCGCGCGGTGGCGTGGCCCGGGTGTGTGAATTCGAGGTCGATCGTACCGGCCGGTACCGAGGCGATGTCGAAGGTGCCATCCGCACCGGCCAGGAACCGCACGTACTCACTTCGTTCGTGGTGCCAACACCCGATCGACGCCGGGATCGGTTGCTGTGCTGCCGCTGCGACCCGTCCGTGCAGGCTGCCCGTAGCAGCGAAGACATCGACGGTGAGCCGCAGGGGGCCAGCCGCTGAGTCGACGCCGCGGGCGACGGCACCCGCGAAGTTCGTCAACGGTTGCCCAGGAGCGTAGGCGCGCACATCGACGGCGCCGGCCGCCGGCACCGTCAAGGCGAATTGGCCGTCGTCCGCTGTCACGGTGCTCACGGCACTGCCCTTCGCGCGTGCGACCACGCGCCACTGCGACAGCGGTGTTCCGCGTTGGTCGACGACCACTCCTTGCAGGCGAGGGCCATGGTTGTCGGCCTCGAGGATCACGGTCCATTCGGCGGCCACCTCGGGTGCGAGTTCGATCTGCGTCGAGGCCTGCCGGATTGGCCCCGCGGGGGGATTGCGGTCCCGCGCCGTCAGATCGATCTTGCCCGGCGGCAGGTCCTGCAGTCGGAACCGGCCGTCGCTGGCACTCAGCGTGGCCCGGCTGTCGAAGGCTCCTGCGCTGCCCGTCCACAGGCGCGCGCCGGGCACGGGCGTGCCATCCGCGTTGAGCACCTGGCCGCCGACTGCGCAGGCGGCCGGCAGTTGCACGACGAGCCTCGCCACCTGTGCTGGCGAGACTTCGAGGCTGCCGCGGGCACTGCCGTGGCCGCTCGCACGCGCCACGTAGTCGATGCGACCGGGCGGCAGGTGCTTCGCCACGAACGTGCCATCGCCTGCCGTCACGACCCGCTGTGGCGGCGACGCCAGTTCGGCACCCTTGGGTACGACGCCCGCGCCGCGGAACTCGAGTTCGGCGCCCGCCACTGGTTGGTGCGAGGTGTCGAGCACGGTGCCCTGGACTCGCGCTTGCACGGTCAGCAACACGAACTGCATCGACACCGTGGGCACGGGTTTCTGCCGGTTGCGTTCGGGCCGCACGAGGTACATCGCCGACGGCGCGAAGTCGCGGTGCAGAGCCCCCAGCCGGCCACCCGCGGCGAGGGCGACGAGAAAACTGCCGTCCGCGCGGCTGTGCCCGACGCACGCTGGTGGTGCTGGCTCGCTGGTGCCATCGCTCCATGGCAGCAGGACGAGCTCGGCGTGGCCGATGCCGCGGCCACCGGCATCGACGACCGAGCCCTGGACGAGCACGCGCGGCGTGATGCGCAACGTTGCCCGCACGACGCGGTCCGCCGCCAGGGTCACGCTGTCTTCGGCCCCGAGTGCGCAGGAGGCCCACACCGTGCGGCCATCGCCACCCGTGATCTCGAAG
>JAYUCN010000906.1:0-7233 GCA_043740335.1 Planctomycetota bacterium | reverse complement strand
TAGAAGACGGCGAGCGGCACGAGCGCCAGCAGCAGGGCCAGCACGCGGCCACGTTCGCGCGCGAACTCGGCGATGCAGTAGCCGATCGGCGCCAACAGGGCCGGCATCAACGCGAAGCAGCAGCGCCGGAACAGCGTGTAGAGGGCCTCGTGCGGCTGCCGATGCACGCCGCGCATCACCTCTGCCAGCAACTGATCGCTGCGCAGGTCCTCGTCGCGATCCTCACGGCGGTCGCTGTCGACGATGTCGTGCATCGGCATCGAGATGGTCACCGTGCTCAGGTCACCCGCTCCGATCGGGTCGTTGACGCCCTCGAGCACGATCGAGAGGCTCTCCGATGCCTCGGTGATCGGCGGCATCCAGATCCGATCCACGTGCACGATCGACGAACTCAGGCCTTCGATCGGGTGGTCAGGCGGCGCATGAACCGTGCAATCACGATAGTCGGCACCCTCGCGGCGCCGGAACGTCATGACGTAGTCGCCCACCTTGACGCGGTCGGTGCCGAGTTTCAGGTTCACGAACGAGTTGCGCAACACGCTCGCGACGACCCGGAACTTGCGAAAGTGCACGTCGGGAATCACGTAGTGCATCGCCACCGAACCGATCACCGACAGCACGATGCCGACCAGCACGGCCGCCGTCATCGGCACGCGCGGCGCGATGCCAGCGGCGCGGATCGCGATCAGTTCCCGATCCTGGGCGGCCCGCGTGAACGTCAACACGGTGGCGAGCAGCAGCGAGATCGTGAGCAGGTGCGGAAACAGGTCGAGCGCGAACAGCAGCGTGATGAGCGCCGCATCGAGCAGGTCACCGCCCTGCGCCTTCTGGATGCAGCGGGCCACGAGCGACAGCAGCACGACCGTGAACAGCACCAGGAAGGTGATCCCGGCGTTGACCACGAGTTCCTTCAGGTAGTATCGGTGCAGCTTCCACATTGCGCCGCTCCATGGTTCCGCAAGACCCGACGCCGGGCAACGATCCGTTGCCGCATTCCGTCGCCCTGCAGTGTGGGCGCGCGCGCGCCGCGTCGGCGGCGGGCATCGCGGCGCCGCTCCGGGCCCTGCTGCAGCACGACGTGGCGAGCTGGGACGCGCACGGCCTCTTCTGCGTGAAGGAGCGCACCGTGCGCAGCGTGTTCCAGGGCGCGCTGGCCGGCGTGCCGGTGCACATCAAGGTGTTCCGGGCCGACACGCTCGCCGATCGCGCGCGCGACACGATGCGGGGGCCGCGCGGGGAACGCGAGCTGCGCAACCTGCTGCGCACGCGAGTGCTCGGGTTGCCCGCCGTGGAACCGCTGGCCAGTGGCATCGCGACCGATGGCCAGGCCCTGCGCAGTTTCGTGGTGACGCGCACGCTCGTCGACGCCGTGCCGTTCCATTTCCCGGCGACCACAGCCGTGCAACAACGCGTCGGGGCATTGCTGCGGCGCATGCACGATCGGGGTCTGCTGCCCGGGGATCTGCACCCTGGCAACCTGCTCATCGACGGCGACGGCGCGCCGTGGCTGCTCGACCTGACTTCGGTCCGGCACGCCGGCGAAGCGAGCCTCGGCCGCCGCGCGGCAGCGATCGCGTTCTTCTGCCACGAACTCGACGGTGGCGCCCTCGATCCCGCGGCGCGCGCACTGCTCCATGCCTACCGCGAAGCCAAGGCGCTGCCGCTGTGCTTCGAACACGAACTCCGCCTCGCGACGCATCGCTGGCGCGCCGACGCCCTGCCGGCCTTCGGACGACGTTGCTCGCGCAACTGCCGGCACACGGAGGTTCCCTCGCGCCAGCGCGCTCAACCGCGTTGGCACTGGCACCTCGGCGATGGCGTCGATGCGGCGACGCGCGCGCGCTGCGTTGCACTGGCCGAAGAAGCACCAGCGCCGCTGAAGACCGGCCGCCGTGGCTCGGTGTGGTTGCACCACGACGTCGCCGTGAAAGAACGCGACGCCGGTGCGGCCCGGAAACTCTGGCGCGCGGCCTACTGGCTCCTGTTCGCGCGCGTCGCCGCCCCCACGCCGATCGCGCTGCGACTGCACCGCGGCCGCGGGCTCGTGTTCGCTCGGCGAATCGATGCCGAGCCGCTCGCCGTCGAACTCGCCAACGGCCGCCTCGACGCCGCCTCGGTCACCGCCGCGGCACGCTCGCTCGGCACCAACGTCGGCCGACTGCACGCCCATGGCCTCGGCAACCGCGACCTCAAGTTCGACAACCTCGTGCGTGATCCGGCGAACGGCGAGGTGTGCATGGTCGACCTCGACGGCGTCAGCCGCGGTGCGGTGACCGACACGCGCGGGCGCGGCGCCGACCTCGGCCGCCTGCTCGCTGGGTTCCGTGCCGCGGGTGCCCCCGGCGGCCCGGCCACGATCCGCACCTTCCTGCGCAGCTACTTGCGCGCCTGGCATCGCCTGCTGCAGCAGCCGTCGCTGCGGCGCATCCTGCTGCGCGCCGGACGCCGAGCCGGCGAGTGGGCTGCGGCCCATCGCTGAGGTCCGGACCGTCGACGGTCAGGTGAACTGGCGCGCGGCCAGCCGATTGCGCAGGTCCTCGGCGCCGCCGTCGAGCACTTCGAGAGTCTTGCCGTCGCGGTAGTGACGCTCGACGTGGTACTCGACCACGTAGCCGTAGCCACCGTGGATCTGGATCGCCTCATCGGCTGCGTTGATCATCGCTTCGACCGCGGCGAGTCGCGCCTGCAGCGCCGCTTCGACGCCATCCTGACCGAGGTCGGCCAGACGCGCTGCATGCCACAGGAGGTGACGCGCGGCATCGACCTGACGCCGCGACTCCACGAGTTTCCGCACGACGGCCTCCTGGGCGAGCAGCGGCTTGCCGAAGGCAATGCGTTCACCGGCGTGCTTCCTGGAGACCGCCACGCACGCGAGGCCACCGCCCACGGCCGTCGCCGCGACCCCGAGCCAACCGGCGAATTGTGCGCGCGCGATCGCCGAGCCGGCGACCTCGCCCGTCGCGACCGTCGTCGCCGGGGCACCGTCGAACACGACCCTGGCGCAGCCTGCACTCGCGAGGCCGAGGCATCGCAGCATCGTGCGCTCGAGGCCGGCCGCCGCCACGGTGACGAGCACCGGCTTGCCGTCCGCCATCGCCGCGATCACGAACGCCTGCGCTTCGTTGCCGGCCGGGACGAGTTCTGCTCCACCCACGAGGCGTCCGTTCGCGACCCGCAGACCGTGTTCGAGTCCGACGAAGCTGGCGAGCGTCGAGCCCGCGACGATGCCATCCAGGCCATCGCCGCCAGCGACTTCCAGGGCCAAGGCACTCTGCATCTGACCGATCCAGAGCCGGGCCAAGGCCGAACTGTGAGCACCGATCGACTCCAGTGACGCGACCCAGGGCAGGAAGCCCATGCCGGCGCCGCCGTGGGCCTCGCCGACGACGAGCCCGAACAAGCCGAGTTCGGCGAAGCCATCGAACCCTGTCCGCGCGAACGCTCGGTGTTCGTCGAGTTCCTGCGCCGTGGGGGCGACCGCCGTCGCCACGAACTTGCGAACCGTGTCGACGATGAGGTCCTGGTCTTCGGTCAGTTGCAGGTTGTGCATCACGGTCTCGCTGATCGATCGCCCATTGCCAGTGCCAGTGTCACCGGCCGGGTCAGCGACCACCCTCCCAGAAGTACAGAAACCGCGGCCCGGTCGAACCGCAGAGCAGGCTCGTCAGCGATCGATCGACCGCGCCCTTCTGCGCAGTGGCTCCGAACAGCAGGTCCGCGAGGCCCGTACGCCGCCGATTCTCCACGATCGTCACCGGTTTGCCGAGCTTCTGCGCGAACCACGCGACGGCCGTCTCGTGGTCGCCGATCTCGTCGACGAGCCCGTTCGCTAGTGCTTGCCTGGCCGTGTAGACGGCACCCGTGGCGACCGCGAGCACCTGGCTGCGGTCGAGGTTGTCGCGACCCTCGTCGACGACGTCGACGAACAGATCGAACAGCTCGTCGACGATGCCGGTCAGCATGGCACGCTCTTCGTCGCGCATGGGCCGCGTCGGCGACAGGATGTCCTTCCACGGCGTGCGCTCCGACTTGATCGTGATCTGGTCGACGCCGAGGTTCTTCGCCGCGGCGGCGAAGTTCCAGGCGCTCATGATGACGCCAATGCTGCCCGTGATCGTCGTGCGGCGCGCGACGATGCGTTCGGCCGCGGCGGCGATGTAGTAGCCACCCGACGCCGCCATGTCGCCGAACAGCGCCATGACGTGCTTCTCGGGATGCTCGCGCCGGAAGCGACGCAGCATCTGATAGATCTCGTCCGAGTCGGTGACGCCGCCGCCCGGCGAATCGATGAACAGCAGCACACCTTGCATGTCCTCGGTGGCGGCGTGCCGCAGCGCCCGCCGCACCTGGGTCACGGTACCCCCGGCCGCACCGAGCACGGGACTCTGCGTTTCGGCGATCGCGCCGCGGATCGGCACCTGCAGGATCTTGGTCGGCCCGCCGCGTTCGCCGGCCACGTACACTTCATCGCCGACCCCATCACTGTCGGCGCCACCAGCGCCGGCGAGGCTGCCGACGCTGAGCAGGAGCAGCAGCACGTTGAGGCCGGCCGAGGCCAGCAGCAGGATGCCGAGGAAGATCGCGACGAAGAACGCCACGCCGCGCGATTCGCGTGGCGGCACGCTCGCTTGCGGCCAGTGGGGCATCTGCGGTGGCACCCCGGGCGGCGTGCTGCCGGGAGGAGGCGGAGGTGGCCAGGACGTCATGAGGGGTTCACCAGACCGCGGGCGATGACGAGGCGCTGGATGTCCGTGGCGCCTTCGTAGATTTCCGTGATGCGCGCATCGCGCAGCAGTCGTTCGGCCGCCGTGGCGCCGTTGACGCCAGCGAGGCCCAGGATGGACGCCGCGGCGCGGGCGGCGCGGTTGGCCAGGCGCGAAGTGCACGACTTGGCCATGGCTGCTTCCGTGCTGCAGCGCACACCGTTGTCGCGCAGGATCGCGGCGCGCCAGGTCAGGAAGCGGTAGGCGTCGAGGTCCGCGGCGAGGTCCGCGAACGTCCACTGGTCAGGCTGCGTCGCCGTCGAGCGACCCTTGCTGTCGACCTGACCGACGAGTTGGGTCCGGATCAGATCGACTGCGGCTCGCGCGATGCCGAGCGACTGGGACGCGATGCCGAGGCGACCGCCGTCGAGCGTGTCGAGCGCGATCGTGAAGCCCAGGCCCTCGGTCGCGATGAGGCAATCGGCCGGCACCTTGACGTTCTCGAGCAGGATCTCCGTCGTCGGCGAGCCGCGGATGCCGAGCTTGCGTTCCTTCTTGCCGACACTCACGCCCGGCCAGTCCTTCTCGACGACGAACGCCGAGATGCCCTTGACGCGGTCGGGGCCCGTGCGCGCGAACACGACGAAGAGCTGCGCCTCGCTGCCGGTCGTGATCCACAGCTTGGCGCCGTTCACCACGTAGTGGTCGCCGTACTTCTTCGCTTCGCACCGCAGCGCCGCCGCGTCCGAACCCGAGAACGCCTCGCTGAGGCAGTAGGCCCCGAGCCACTCGCCCGTCACGAGCTTGGGGAACCAGCGGCGCTTCTGCGCATCGGCACACCACTTGCCGAGCAGCGAGTTGACCAGGGAGTTGTGCACACTGATGGTGACGCCGGTCGAGGCGCAGACCGCGTTGATCTCCTCGAGCATGATGCAGCTCGCGAGGTTGCCCATCGCCGAGCCGCCATACTCCTTGGCCACGGTCGTGCGCAGCAGGCCGAGTCTGGCCGCCGCCGTCACCGCGTCGCGCGGGAACTTCGCCTCCGCGTCGCAGGCCGCGGCTTCGCTGAGGTGCTTCTGTGTGTAGTCCCGCACGTTGTCGCGGAACTTCTGCAGTTCCGGCGAGAGCGAGAAGTCGGCAACCTGGATGGCCGACTCGGCAGTGGGGCTCGTCATCACCTGGCCTGAGTGTAGTCGTAGAAGCCTCGCCTGGTCTTGCGACCAAGGTGGCCGGCAGCGACCAGACGACGCAGCAGCGGGCAAGCGCGGTACTTGTCGTCGCCGAGACCGTCCTTCAGCACGTCGAGGATCGACACGCAGACGTCGAGGCCGATGAAGTCGGCCAGCGCGAGGGGTCCCATCGGATGGTTCATGCCGAGCTTCATGATCTCGTCGATGGCCTCGCGCGTGGCGACGCCCTCCATGAGCGCGAAGGCCGCTTCGTTGATCATGGGCATCAGGATGCGGTTGGCGACGAATCCGGGGTAGTCGTTCGCCGGCACCGGGATCTTGCCCAGCGCGCGCGACCAGGCGAGCACGGCGTCGGTCGTGGCATCGCTCGTGTCGTTGCCTCGGATCACCTCGACGAGCTTCATGAGCGGCACCGGATTCATGAAGTGCATGCCGATGACGCGGTCCGCGCGTCTGGTGCCCGCTGCGAGCACGGTGATCGAGATCGACGATGTGTTGCTGGCGAGAATCGCAGAGGGCTTCATCGCCGCATCGGCGGTCTGGAACACCTTGGCCTTGACGTCGAGGCTCTCGGTGACTGCCTCGATGCAGAGGTCGACGCCGGCGAGCACGCCCATGTCCTGCGTGCCGGTGAGCAGGGACTTCGCGCGTTCGGCATCGGCGGCCGCGAGCGTGCCCTTCTCGACGAACTTGCCGAGACTCTTGTGCACGTTCGCGAGGCCGCGGTCGAGGAACTCCTGCTTGACGTCGACCATGAAGGTCGGAACTCCGCAGGTGGCGAAGGTCTGGGCGATGCCGTTGCCCATCGTGCCAGCACCGATGACGGCGACGGCGGCGGGAAGGTTCGGGTTGCTCATGGCGTTGGTTGCGTCGGGTGTCTTGCGGGCGTCGTGGCGCCGGCAGCCGAGATCAGAGCCGCTCCACGCTCATGACCACTGCGTTGCCGCCGCCGAGGCACAGGCCGGCGACGCCGCGCGTCTTGCCGTGCCGCTCCAGCGCGTACAGGAGCGTCACAAGGACGCGGGCGCCGGAGCAGCCGATCGGGTGACCGAGCGCCACCGCACCGCCGTGTACGTTCCACCTGGCGGGGTCGATCTCGAGTTGGCGCTGCAGGGCCACCATCTGCACCGCGAACGCTTCGTTCATCTCGACGAGGTCGAAGTCGCGCGGGCTGCAGCGCAGCAGCGCACACAGCTTCCTGGTGGCGACCTCGGGGGCCATCATGACCCACTCGGGAGCCAGACCGCCCGTGGCGTAGCCGGTGATGCGCGCGATCGGCTTGATGCCGTTGCTCTTCGCCCAGTCCTCGTCACAGACGACCAGTGCCGCAGCACCATCGT
>JAYUCN010000905.1:0-2974 GCA_043740335.1 Planctomycetota bacterium | reverse complement strand
CCGACAAGAAGATCGAGAGCTGCTTCCGCGACATCCGCGAGAAGGTGACGCAGGGCGTGCCGTTCGGGGATGCGGTGCTGCAGCACCCCGCCTACTTCACCGACCTCTACTCCAACATGGTGAAGGCCGGCGAGTCGTCCGGCGCCCTCGACAAGGTGCTCATTCGCCTCGCGGGCTTCCTGCAGACTCAGACGCGGCTCAAGAACAAGGTCGGTGCGGCCCTCATCTACCCGATGGTCATGTCGCTCGTCGGCGCGATCGTCGTCGCCGTGCTGATGACGTTCGTGGTGCCGCGCGTGACGCAGCTCATCAAGGGCCGCGGCCAGGATCTGCCACTGCCGACCAAGATCCTGGTCTGGTCCTCGGAGTTCCTCGTCAGTTACTGGCTGCTGGTGCTCGTCGGTGCGCTGCTGATCGTCATCGCCTTCCAGATGTTCATCCACAGCGAACGCGGCAGTCTGGTCTGGGACCGCTTCAAGCTGGCGCTGCCGGTGTTCGGCGATCTCATGCGCAAGCAGTCGATGGCGCGCTTCTCGATCACGCTGGCGACCCTGCTGCGTTCCGGCGTGCCGGCATTGCAAGCGCTCCAGGTGACGAAGAGCGTGCTCGACAACAAGGTGCTCCAGAACGCCCTGCAGGACGTGCACGACCGCGTCGTCGAAGGCACCGACATCGCCACGCCGATGAAGATGTCCGGCGTCTTCCCCCCGACCATCTCCTACATGGTCGGCGTCGGCGAACAGGCGGGCAACCTCGAGGAGATGCTCGAGCGCATCGCCGGCACCTACGACGAAGAGGTCGACTTCGCCACCCAGAAACTGACGTCGGTCATCGAACCGCTGATCATCGTGATGCTCGCCGTGATCGTCGCCTGCATCGTGATCGCCATCGTAATGCCGCTACTGCAGCTCCAGCGTGCGTGAGCGAGGGGCGTCCCTTTCACTGCACGAACAGGACCTCGCGGTACTTCGGCAGCGGCCAGTCGGCGTCGTCGACCATGATCTCGAGGCTGTCGGCGATCTCCCGGAGTTTCACCATCGCCGGCGCGACCTTGTCGCGGTAGGTCTTGGCGTGCTCCGGCGGCGATCCCGCGTGCTGCTCCGCATGCTCGAAGACGTTGCCCAAGTCATCGATCGCGAGCACGAAGGACTCGATGCGCGACGACATGGCGCACAGTCGCTTCTCCTGGACCTTGACCTCGGCACCCGCCGCCTTGGCCGCAGCGACGCTCTGCGCCACCGCGAGCTGGGACTTCTGCGCAGCAGGGAGGATCATCGTGCGCGCGATCGACAAGGCACTCTGGCCCTCGATCGCGATCGCCTTGCTGTAGGACTCGAACATGATGTTCATGCGCGACTCGGCTTCCTTGGCGGAGAGCACGGCGAAGCGCTCGAACAGATCCACGTTCTTCTTGGCGCAGAAGTTCACGATGGCGTCGACCGCGTTGCGGAAGTTCGGCAGACCGCGCCGCGCCGCTTCGGCGTGCCACTCGGCGGAGTAGCCGTTGCCGTTGAAGAGGATGCGCTGGTGCTTCTTGAACAGGTCGACGACGACCTCGTTGACGGCGGCCTCGAGGCCCCTCGGGCCCTTCAGCCGCTCGATCTCCGTGGCCATGTGCGCGAGCGAATCGGCGACGATCGTGTTCAACACCGTGTTCGGCTTGCCGGTCGCCTGGCTGCTGCCGACGGCGCGGAACTCGAACTTGTTGCCCGTGAACGCGAACGGCGACGTGCGGTTGCGGTCGGTCGCGTCGCGCGGCAGCGTCGGCAACGTGCTGACACCGAGCCGCATCGTCTCGCGCTTCTTGTCGTTGCCGGCCCGCGTGCCAGCGATGAGTGCCTCGACGACGTCGGAGAGCTGCTCGCCAAGGTAGATCGACAGGATCGCCGGCGGCGCTTCGTTGGCGCCGAGGCGGTGGTCGTTGCCGGCGTGCGCAATGGTGACGCGCAGCAGATCCGCATGCAGGTCGACGGCACGCATGATCGCGGCCAGCATGACCACGAACCGCATGTTCTGCTGCGGCGACTTGCCGGGCTCGAGCAGGTTCTCGCCCGTGTCGGTCGCCATCGACCAGTTGTTGTGCTTGCCCGAGCCGTTGATGCCTGCGTACGGCTTCTCGTGCAGCAGGCACTGGAAGCCGTGGCGCTGGGCAACCTGCTTCAGCACTTCCATGCAGAGCATGTTGTGGTCGACCGCGATGGTCGTGCGCTCGAAGATCGGCGCCAGCTCGTACTGGCTCGGCGCCACTTCGTTGTGGCGCGTCTTGACCGGCACGCCGAGTTTCCAGAGTTCGAGCTCGGCTTCCTGCATGAAGGCGAGCACCCTCGGGGCAATCGAGCCGAAGTAGTGGTCCTCGAGTTCCTGGCCCTTCGGAGGCTTGGCGCCGAAGAGCGTGCGGCCGGTGGCGATGAGGTCGGGGCGCAGCAGGTAGAAGTCGCGGTCGATGAGGAAGTACTCCTGCTCGCAGCCGAGCGTCGGATAGACGAACGCCACGGACTCGTCACCGAGCAGCCGCAGGATCCGCACGGCCTCGCGGTTCAGCGCTTCCGTGCTGCGCAGGAGAGGCGTCTTCTCGTCGAGCGCCTCGCCCGTCCACGAGCAGAAGGCAGTCGGGATGCAGACCGTGGCGCCGTTCGTCGTCTCGCGGATGAACGCCGGTGAAGTCGGATCCCACGCCGTGTAGCCGCGCGCTTCGAAGGTCGCGCGCAAGCCGCCGCTCGGGAACGAACTCGCATCGGGTTCGCCCTTGATGAGCGCCTTGCCGCTGAACTCCATGATGAGCTTGCCACCCTCGACGGTGGCGAAGCTGTCGTGCTTCTCGGCCGTCGAGCCCGTCATCGGCTGGAACCAGTGCGTGAAGTGGGTGGCACCACGCTCCACCGCCCACTCCTTCATGGCGTTGGCGACCTGGTCGGCAAGTGCTGGGTCGAGCTCCTGGCCGTGTTCCATGCAGGAACGCAGCGACTTGTAGGCA
>JAYUCN010000904.1:0-7242 GCA_043740335.1 Planctomycetota bacterium | reverse complement strand
TCGCTGCCCGGCAGCGCCAGCCTGGCGGGCCTGCTGCCGTTCCTGGCACTGCTCGCTCTGCCGTCGCTCCTGGCCGGTTGGTCCTCGCGGCGGATCCGGCGTGAACTCATCGAAGGTCGCCGCAGCCGCGTGCCGCCGCGGGCCCTGCTGCGACTCTCGGCCTTGGCGACGCCGTTGGTGGTCTACCTGCTGCACGCGAACGGTGCCTATGGGGACTTCGTCGATCGCTGGTCGGGCAACCAACACCTCGCGAGCACACTGCTCCTGTTGTTGCCTCTGCTCGTGGCCGAACTGCCTCGACTGGCTTGGAGCACGGCCACCGCTCTGCACTGCGAGATCGACGACGAAGTCGCCGGCAGCCGCAGCGTCGCGGCAACGATGCTGCCCGGCCGGCGCGACCTGTGGCCGGTCGTTCGCATGGCAATGGGTTGGCCCGTGCTGCTGGTCATGCCCTTGGTGCTGTTCGGTCTGTTGCTCGACATCGTGCAGCTCGACCGCGAGGCCTACGTGTTCCTGCTGGGCACGACGATGGGATCGACCCTCAGCACCCTCCTGTTCCTCCTGCTCGCGGCCGTGCTGCTGCCGTTCTGGTTCCGGATCTCGTTCGGTGTCGTGCCGCTGCCCGAGCCGATTGGAATGCACTTGCGTCATTGCGCGACGCGCCTCGGTTTCGATGGCAGACGCGTGATGATGCTGCCCACCGGCATGCGCGCGATGAACGCGATGATGGTCGGACCGCTGCCCGTCGGACGCTGCCTGTGCATCACCGACGGGTTGTTGCGCGCGCTCGATGCCGATGCGCTGGCGGGAGTCGTGGGCCACGAGATCGGTCACGCCAAGCGAGGACACCCGGGGCTGCTGATGACCCTGGTGGTGCTGGTGCCGCTGCTGCTCATGTCGCCGGCGCGCCTGCTCGACCTGCAGGAACTCGATGTCACCACGAAGTCGCTGCTGGCGGGCGGCACGCTGGTGCTGCTCTGGAGCCTCGTGCGGGCCCTGGCTCACCGCTTCGAGCACGAGGCCGATGCAGTGTCGGTGCAGGCGCTCGGTGCTTCTCCGTGCACACGTGCCTTGCTGGTCGTCTCGAGGCTCGCCGTGCACGCCTCGCACGGGTTTCTCCGACGTGTCTTCAGCCTGCATCCTGAAGAGCAGCGGCGTTGGGAACTGATGCGGCGCTACGAGTCCGAACCGGCCTTCCGCCAGGACTTCGAAGCGAAGGGCCGTTGTCTCCGCGGCGTGGTGTTCGGGTTGCTCGCACTGGCGTTCGTCGGTGCCGCCTGCACCTGGGTCGTCGAGTGGCCCTTCGAGCGGGCGATCTGGCGATTCCACTCGGGCGATTTTGTGGCGGCCAGGCGACTCGTGGCCGAAGTCGGCACCGTGCCACAGCGTTGGGAGGTGACCTGGAAGGAACTCGGCGAAGAACTTGCAGCGGCGGCGGAGATCGCGCCGCAGGCGGCGGACTGGGAGTCGGCGACGAGCGCCCTGCAAGAGCGCGCTTGGCGCCGTGGGGTCGAGGTCCTGTTGGGCGCTGGACCGGCGGCGGCGAGGCCGTGGTTCTCGCTCGCGGTCGAGGTCGAGAAGCAGGCCTCGGACCTCCAGCGTGCCGTGCACGAATTCTGCGAAGCCGCGGCGGAGCATGACACGGGGCGAATGGACGAACTGAAGGGTGCCGTGCGGCGCATCGGCGTGCCCGCCGAACTGCTGCCGGTCTTCCGCGAGTAGCGGCCTGACCGAGCCTCGCATTCCGTGCATGGCCTGCACAGAATGCATGGATGGGCTTCCGCGCGCGCGCGGCCTCTTTGAAGCCGCGATCGCCCGATCTCGTTCTCTCCGGGCGAGGCGCGACCTTGCGACGGCTCGTATAAAATGACCACTGCCGTCCAGCCCAGCAAACATCGGCCTTCCGGGGTTTCGACATGGCCTTGGATTGCTTGCCTCGATTCCCGACCACGACCGGTCGCCCTCACCGCGCCCCCACGTTCGAGCAGGCTCAGTAGCGATTCACTTCCACGGCCCAGGTCATCTCCTTCTTCCAGACCTCGTTGCCGCGGCGGTCGAACTCCCGCACACGCGTGTTCTCGGCGACGAGCGTGTGGCCGTTGGGCAGACGATCGGCGTCGCTCGGCGAGCTGAGGCCTTGCAGTTCCCAGACGACCTTGCCGTCGCGATCGAGTTCGAGCACGCAACCCTTGTTGCGCAGCGTCACGAGCGTGTTGCCGTTGGGCAGTCGATCCGCGTCGTGGCAGTTCGGCAGGCCCTTCACTTCCCAGACGATCTCGCCGTCGGGGCTGACCTCGATGACGCGGTCCTTCAGCACGTCGGCGATCAGCGTGTTGCCGTTGGCCAGGCGGTCGCAATCGAAGGGGCGGATGTCCTTCTGGTAGGACCAGACGATCTGCTTCTCCTTGTTCACCTCGATGACGCGGCTGCCGAACGTGTCCGCGATGAGCGTGTTGCCATTGGGCAACCGGTCCGCGTCGTAGGGGTTCTTGAGGTCCTCGAACACCCAGATCTGCTTGCCCTTGCGATCCACTTCCTGCACGCGGCTCACGGAGAACTCGGTGATCAGCAGGTTGCCGTTGTCGAGACACTCGGCGTCCCAGGCGCCGAAGATCTCCTCGAGCACGAAGACGATGCGCCCCTGGTCGTCGACCTCGACGACGCGGTTGTCGCTGTAGTCGCAGATGAGAGTGAAACCCCACATCGCCCCGCCGCCCACGGCGAGTTCGAGGTGCACGACCTGCGACAACGGGATCACGCTAGCACCGAGCAGGGGCACACAGACGGCGAGGTGCTCCGAGGAGCTATCGGCGAGGAAGCCGATCAGACGCTCGCCGGAGGTCAGGTCGATGCGTGCGTACAGGGTTGCATCGGGCTCGATCGAGTGCGGCCGGGTGAACAGGATGCCCGCCACCGACCCGACCTCGAGCGTACGTTCACCGCCCTCCTTCGCCTGGATCACGAGGGATTGCGCGTTGGCGCGCACGAGGGCGCCATCGACGAACTCACCGGAGCGCAGCCGCACGCGGTCGTAGTCGACCGAGGCGCCGACCAGACGGTCGAGACTCGGGTCGAGGGCGATGCCCTGGATCTCCTTGCGCGGCAGCGTGAGTTCGCCGAACAGCTGTGACCACACCTTCACGCTCTCGGGATCGATCGCGAGCACTTCGCCGCTGACGAGGCTGCCCTGGTTGAGGAACACGCGTGCTTTGCCGGCGGGAGTCACGGCGTGATCCGGGAAGTCGATCGTGTCGCAGTCGGCGAACGACAGCTCGGCTGTAGCCAGACCCGGAAAGCCACCGCGAACAAGCTGGGACTCGCCGAGGAAGCCACCGAACGTGCCTTCGACCTGGCTGCGATCGGGCAGCGTGAAGTGGGCGTTCGTCTGCTTCGTCGCCACGGGCACGCGCACCCGCGCGCCGGCGGCGAGCACCGGATCGGCATGCTGCTCGAGTTCCTTCAGGAGTGCCTTGGCACCGTCGTCGTCGCGCGCATGCAGCGTGCGGACGATGGCCATGGCCTCGGTGCGCGTGAGCGGGCCGCCGTTCTGTTTGCTGACCGAAGTACTGCCCGATGCCGGTGGCTTGAGCAGTTCCCGGCAAGCCGACAGGGCCTTGCTCGATCGCATGCGACCGAGCGCGCCCACCGTCGCGAAGCGGTGGATGCCGCCCTTGTGCTGGAGCATCTGCAGCACGCCGTCGACCTCGTCGTCGCCACCGTGCTTGCCGAGGGCTCGGATGGCGCCGTCGGCGATGGACTGCTCGGTGTGTCCGAGCGCGCTGCGCAACGCGCGCAGGAGTCGCGGATCGGGTTCGAGGTACAACGCTGTGGTCACGAGGCCGCGCAACAGCCGTCGCTCGCGGTCCTCCTGTTCGGTGCCCTTGGCGGCCAGGGCATCGAGGATGCGAGCGCAGCGGATGAACTGCTCGAGCACCTCGTACTTCTCCTTGCGCTGCTGGATGAGCCCCCAGGCCCGGCCACCGATCTCGATGAGGGTTCGTTCCGCGTCCTCACGGACCTGCCAGCGACCGTCGCCCAGTTCGTCGAGCAGGCGATCGATCTTGAGTTGGTACTCACGATGGTCACCGTGGATCCTGGCCGCGAGTGGCGTGAACGCGTGCTGCCGGTCGACGAGGAGCTTGCCGACCTGTTCCAGGCGCGCCAACAGGGATTCCGACTGGAACCCCGCGCAGGCGGTGACGAGTTGGTCGTCGGTCCAGTCCTGGCACGGGGTGGCGGTCGAGAACAGGCCCGCGAGCAAGGCGCAGCGAAGTCGATGGTGGTTCATCCGTGGCGGTAGTGTATGGAGCGGAGCGATCGTGCGGTCAGTTCACCAGGACTTGTTCGTCGAGGCTGTATTCCCACCGAGGGCGCCCGGGGAGTTCGACTTGCGGGAATGGGTTGGGGGGCCTCGCCGTCTCGTCGGCCACCACGTAGATTCTCGACTGATCCCTCCCTGCGCGGCCGCCGTTCGAAGCGAGTCCGCTCTGGGGCCCGCGACCCCTCGGGCCCTCGCATCGCATCGGACCGAACGGAACGAAGTCAGTGTACTCACAGCCGCAGCATGTCCCGCCCGGTCTGCGCCCGCTGTTGTCAGCGGTCTGTGCCGCGGCGATCGCGGCGGTGGCACCGGCGCAGCAGCGGGTTCGTGTGGTCGCGCCCATCGGTGCCCTGGCCCCGGCACCGCAGGCGGGCGGCGACGAATTCGGCGTCGCGGTCGAGATGTTCGAGAACCCCAACCTCGACCGCTTCCTGCGCAAGGCCCAGTCGTTCCTGGAGCTCGAGAACTACGCGGGTGCCATCGAGGTGCTCCAGGACGTGATCGAGGGGCACACGATCGAGGTGGTGGGTGGGCCTGCTCCGGAGCAGCCACCCTCGGGCGAGGCGCCGGCGACGGCCGCGCCAACGCCGCCGCGACCTGATCCCGTCCGCACCTTTCTGGACGACGGTCGGGGCGGTGGCCGGGGTGGTGGTCGCGACGGTGGCCGCACGGGAATACCCGCGGCCTCGCGCCCGGCGGTGCCGCTCGACGCCCGGCAGTCGGTGTTCTCGCAGGACGGCCGGCTCTATCGCCCCGTGCGACGCCTCTGCCACGAGCTGCTGGCGCGGCTGCCGACCGTCGGCATCGAGATCTACCGCACGAACTACGAAGTGGCGGCCACCGAGATGTTCGAGCAGGCCACGCGCGATGGTTCGGTCGCGGCGCTGGAGCAGGTCGCGAACCGGTTCTTCATCACCCTGCCGGCAGGCCGGGCCATGGTCGTGCTCGCCGACCGCCTCATGCACGAAGGCCGCTATCGCGCCGCGGTGCAGGTGCTGCGCGACCTCGTCGAGGTCTACCCGGCGGAGAACCGGAAGCGACTCGGCATCAGCGTCGTGTGGTGTCGCTTCAAGATGGCGCTCTGCCTGCGCCTCGCCGGGGAGGTGGCCGCTGCGCACGAGACCGTGCGAGCGCTCGCGGCGGCGCATCCCGACGAGTCGCTGCGCATCCTCGGCGAACTGCAGGCCGTGAAGGATCTGCCTGAGAGCGCGATGTTCGCCAACCAGGTGCTCGCGGTGCTCGGCGATCCGCGGCAACCAGGCGCCTCGACCTGGATCGGTCCTGACACCGAGGAACTCGTCCCGCTCTGGCAGTACCGCTTCAAGAACCCCGAGCCCTACAAGGACCCCAAGCCGACCAACAACGAGCGGCAGCAGGTGTTCTTCATGGGGGGGGAGGGCATGGTGTCGAATTCGATGCCCCATGCCGGCCGCTATGGTCCGGCGACGTGGGTGGGATTCTCCTCGGAACGCGTCGGCGCGCCGGACGCCGCGGTGTCGGTGCCGAGGGCGTTGTTCCTCGAGCACTATTGTCTGCGTGTTGCCGACGCCGCGACCGGCTTGATGCTGGCCCAGGGCGATGGCGCCGAAGAACCGCCGATGGCGCGCGACAACCATCCGCGTGTGCGCATCGCCGCCAGCGACTTCGCCCTGCTGCGTCCCGTCGAAGACGATGCGCGCCGCTACGTGGTGCTCGGGCACCAGCGCAACACGACCGCGTCCACCGAAGCGCTGAAGTCGAGCGAGCTCGTCGCCTACCACCGCGACAGCATGAAGCGCGTCTGGTCCTCGCTGGACTGGCTCGACGGCGATGGCGGTCTGCGCGACGTCACGTTCCTCGCCGCCCCGACGATCTTCGGCGAACGCCTGTTGTTGCCGTCGCTGCGCCGTTCCGCCTACACGCTCGAATGCCTCGATCGCCGCACAGGGCGACCGTTGTGGAACGCGCCGCTGCACGGCGGCGGTTCCCCGTTCTTCAAGGCCCCCGGCAGTCCCGTGCTGGTGCACGGCGGCATCGCCTACGTCGCGACCAACGCCGGTTGTCTCGCCGCCGTCGACGCCTTTGCGGGCGACCTGCGTTGGGTGCGTCGCTACGAACGCGGCGATCCGTTGCGCAAGGTCGGCAAGCAGAAGCGCACCAATCGGGAGGATCTGATCATGCAGGGGCAGCAGCAGTTCGCGCAGGGCGACCTGCCGGGTTTCCTGCCGAACGACCTCTATGCCGCCAACGGCCTCGTGATCCTTGCGCCGTGCGACAGCGACCTGCTGTCGTGCATCGATGGCGCCACTGGGCAGGTGGTCTGGATGCTCGATGCGACCACCCGCTACGCGCCGTACGGCAAGCTGCGGGCGGTGATCGGGACGGCGCGGGAGAACCTCTTCGCGCTCGCGGATTCGCCATCGGGTTCGTACGTCGTGTGCATCGGACTGGACGGCGGGCTCGTGCGTTGGCATCGCGAGCTGCCGATCTGGAACGGCCCGAAGTCCTCCAATCGTGGGCGCGGCTGCGTCGTCGGCGATTGGGTGATCCTACCCGGGGAGCGCGAACTCCTCGTTGTCGACGTCGCCGGCCAGCAGCCGTTGCGCCGTCTGCCGCTGCCGCCCTTCGATGCCAGCCGGGATCCTTTGGCGGGTGCTTGCAACCTGGTGTCGAACGGGCCTTGGCTCGCGGTCGGCTACCAGGGCGGCGTCGAGGTGTTCAGTTCGAGGAAAGCGCTGTATCGACTTGCCGAGGAGACGGCCGATCCGCTGCGCAAGGCCGGCTTCTTCGTGCAGGCAGGCGATGCCGAAGCAGCCCAGCATGTGCTGGCGGCGGCCATCCGCGAGGGCAAGGCCGGGCCGGCGCAACGCCTCGCCATGGCGGGTCAGCTGTTGGCCCTTGTGCGGGAACAAGCCGCGAAGGTGGCGCGCGCTGGCGACCTG
>JAYUCN010000903.1:0-7250 GCA_043740335.1 Planctomycetota bacterium | reverse complement strand
GGATGAAGACACTTCAGGAGTACGACAACTCACTGGGCGACCTCTGGTTGTCTGGTGGTCTTGGTGGCGTCCCGGGGCGCTGAATGTCCCTTCGGATTGCTCTTTGCGCCGAGGGTCCAGGCGAAGACCGAGGAGAAGAGTCTTGGCAGCCAGGGGTCGGCGACGATCTTCCACCAGAACTCCTCGGAGCCGCCCACCACCTCGTCGCACGTCTCATCGAAGCTGACCGATCGATCCCTCGAACGGCGGTGCGATTCGTGGGGCCAGTCACCGTGCGCGGGCGACGCCACGCCGCCAGTGACCTCCGCGCCCCGAAGAAACTGCGCAAACTGCTGACCTTCGCAAGCCCCACGCGCCGTCCCCACCTTGCCGTGATTCTCGTCGACGAGGACGGCGACCGGGAGCGGCGACGCGACATCCTCGGGTGGACCACCGATCTCGACCTTCCTCGTGTGGTCGCCGTGCCGATCCGCGAGTTCGAAGCCTGGTTGATCGCCGACCAGAGAACGTTGGCTTCCGTACTGAGCGTCAAGGAAACGCCACGCTCGCCGGAGTCCATGCAGCCCGGCGAAGCGAAGAGGATGATCCAGTTCTGGATCGCCGAGGCCGTGACGTCCATCACGGGCCAAGAAGCGCGCGGCACGCGGACTCAGCAGCTTCGCCTGGAGCTGGTCCAGCAGAGCGACCTGCTCGTGCTGGACCGTCTCTCCGCGTTTCGCGCGTTCCGCGACGACCTGCGCGCTGCGATGTCGGCGATCCCGTAGCCGCGCCCGCTACGGGAAGATCGCTTGGTTCTCGTCGATCGCGCGCACGAACTCCAGCACCGCGGTGAGCTGTGCGGGCGTCAACCCGAACGACGGGTGGTTCAAGCCCGCGCTCGCGAGCGGCAGGAACACCGCATCGAGCGTCTGCGCCCGCCCGTGGTGACCATAGGGCGCCGCGTTGCGCGCGTTGAACAGCGAGGGGATCTGGAACGAGACGTTCAACCCCGCCGACACCTTGCCGATCAGCGCACCCGCGCCGCGCAGTTCGATCGGGTTCGTCAGGTCCACCGTGACGTTCGGCACCGTCGTGTCGATCACCAGGGTGTCGAACACGGGGGGGGTGCTGGCGCTGGCGAACGCTATGACCGTTGTCCCCGCGGTCTGGAGGAAGGTCGACTGAGGCACGCCCGCGGCGTTGAAGGCCGGGTCGGGCCAGCGCACGAGGTTGTTCACCACGCGCGTGCTGCGCGACCACTTGGTGCCGCCATGGCAGCTGGCGCAGGAGGCCGCGAACAGCGGGCGACCTTGATCGACGAGCGTCGTTTCGAGCCGCGTCGAGCGGTTCGGCGCGCGCAGCGAAGCGATCCACTGCGTCTCGAAGTCGAGCGCATTCGAAATGCCGAGGCGCAGACCACCATTGAAGACGAGCGCCGCATCAGGCACGGCCGCGGCCAGGCCGCCGGCGTCGATCGTCGCGAGTGCCTGCGGCGTGAAGCCGAAGCCACCCTGCACGGCGCGGCTGTTGTTGTTGAACTCCGTGCTGCCTTGACGCTCGGCATTCCAGTTGGAGATCTTCTGGTCGGTCGTGGCGAGGTTGTTCTCGATCGTGCTGCCCTTCGCGAAGAACGCGTCGAGCGACAGCGTCTGGCGCGGCCCCGTGCCGAAGATCCAGGTCATCGTGTCCGCCTGCCCGAACGGGTGGCACGACGCGCACGAGCTCCAGTTGTTCTCGGACTGCATGTTGCGGTGACGATGCGTGTCGACCGTGCGTGGGTCCGTGTTGGCCGCCACTTGCGCCGGCAGGCCCATGCCCGTGAAGAACTTCAACTGCCCGAGCAGTTCCTTCAGGCGCAGGGCACCGGCCGGTGAGGCATCGGTCGGCGTCGTCGACGTGTCGACCGTCCCCAGCACCGCGCCGGCCTCGAAGTCGATGGCCGTCAGCTGGCCGATGAGTTCGGAGCCGACGTAGGCGCGCTTGCCGTCCGCGCTGACGGCGACACCGCCGGGGATGTTCGTCGTCGGGATGCGCAGCACGGCACCGCGCGAGTCCTTGACGAGGGACAGGGTGCCGTCGCTCGCGATCTTCGCCTTCAGCAGGAAGCTGCCGGCGCGGCTGACGAACGCCCCGACGCCACTGCGGATCACGGCCGCGACCGTGTCGCCTGCGAACGCGCGGTCGAGCCGCGTCGTGGTGTTGGTGAACGGCGGCGTCGGTGCTGGTTCGTTGGCGAAGTTGTCCTTGATGAGCAGGTTGAGGTTCTTGTGCAGCGCCGGCTGCGCGGTCGCGTTCGCGGTATCGATGACACCCACGAGCGCCTGCACGTTGACGTCGAACTTCACGGGCGGCGACGGTTGGGCCCCGATCGAGGTCGTGTAGAGGCGCTTGCCGGTCTCATCAAAGGCGATGCTGAAGAGCTGGTTGAACAGCGCCCCTTGCGGCACCAGCAGCGGGTCGACTCCGGCCGGTGCCTTGAACGTGTTGTTGACCGCCCCGTTCGCCGTGTCGAACTTCGTACGGTCGGCGGTGAAGCCCGCATCCGCGATCGGCGCCAGCACGACGATGCTCCGGATCGCATTGGCTTCGATCACGGCGAGACGCCCTTCCTTGCCGTCGTCGAAGCCTTCGATCGTGTCGGTGGCCTTGCCGGGCACGGGCCGCGCGAAGAAGTCCGACACCCACAGCTTGCCGTCCGGCAGCGCGGTCACGGCGTGCGGGTTCTGGATGCGCACCGCACCCGACACGAGGTCGATGGTGGCCGTGCGCGCCAGGGTCTTGATGTCGATGACGGACAAGGTGCCCTCACCGTAGTTCGCGACGTAGATCTTGCTGTCGAGCTCGGCCGTGCCGTGCGGTTCGGCGCCGACCAGGATGTCCGCGAGCCGCGTGTAGGGGCCGTCGCCCGTACCGAGGTCGATGACCGACAGCGTGTTGTCCTTGGCGTTGGTGATGAACAAGCGCGTGCCATCGGCGGCGGCCGTGAGGCTGTAGGGATCGGCCCCGACGGCGATCTCGGTGACCACGGTCCGCTCGTCGACGCCAGCCGCGGACTTCACGCGCACGATGGTGACCGAACCGCGGTTGGCCCCCAGGCCCGGGCTCGCGTCCTTGTTGACCACGAAGGCGTACTGGCCGTTGGCGGAGAGCTGCACGGAGCCACTCTGCGAGAGCAGACGCACCGGCACCGGCGCCGGCACGACGGGGGGGGCACCACCACCGCCGCCGCCACCGCAGGCGGCCAGCACCAGAGCAGTCGTTATGGAGGTCCAGTAGAAGGGACGAGGGTTCATCGGTTGCTTTCCTGACTAGGGGTGAAGGGCGCGGGCAACGAGCAGCGTCGATCTGCCGCGGGCAGGGACGACCATAACACCAAGAGCCCGAGTGCCGCCTGGCCTTATGCCGCAACACGACTTCCCGCTGGATTTCGCGACACCAGACAAACAGGCGCCTCAAGCCGGGCCAACGCTGCCGTCGATGACACCGGGACTTGGAACCCCGCATGGCAGAACCCGCCCCGTTCCCGCTGCCGACCCCGGAGATCCACGTCTGGGTCGCCTACCTGACCGCGCGCTGCAACTTCGCCTGCGACTACTGCATCCAGAAACCGCAGATGGTGCCCGGCCAGCGTCGCAAACCGTGGGGACGCTACCAAGAACTCACGGGTCGCCAGTGGGTCTCTGCGCTCAATGCGTTCCCCGTGCGGCCCATGCATCCGCTGATCCTGACCGGCGGCGAGCCGTCGCTACACAAGGACTTCGTCTTCATCGCCAGCCATCTCGACGGCTACGACCTCGACATGACGTCGAACCTCACGTTCGACATCGATGCGTTCGCGCGCGAGATGCGAGCCCACGGCAAGCGCTTCAAGACGAGCTTCCACACCTACCATCCAAAGTTCATCAGCCCTGAGAAGTGGCTCGACCAGGCCGAGCGCCTGCGCGATTCGGGGGTCGTCGAGGCGCCGACGTTCTCGATGGTGAACCTGCAGCGCTTCCCACACTTCCGCGACGACGAGCACGACCGCAATCTGCAGCAGCTCACGGAGCTGGCCGATCGGCGCGGGTTGCTCTACCAGTTCAACGAATTCCGCGGCACCCACATGGGGCAACCGTTCCTGCGGGCCGAGAAGTACGCGATCGACTGCACGAGTGCCTGGGTCAACATCGATCCGGAAGGCAACGTCTTCAACTGCCAGTACCACCTTACCGAGCGCACGCACGCGTTCGGCAACATCACGGCCATCGGTGGCTGTCGGCCGCTGCCGAAGATGGGCGAGTTCTTCGCGTGCACGGACTTCGGCTACTGCGATCCGTGCCACGAGAACAGCGGGCATGGCGCCTTCCGCGACCGCGACGGCCAGGTGTTCCGCCGCACGTCGAACGACGCACGCGTCTACTTGAAGTGGATGCAGCCGGCCGCGATCCGGGATGTCGCGAAGCGCTACTTCGTGCAAGGGGACGCTGGCGAAGCGGAGTTCGCGCTGCTCGCGGCGATCGGCAAGGAACGCGATGCCGGCAAGGAGGATGGCGAGACGTGGGCCGACCTCGGCGTCACGCTCTACGAGACGGGCAAGAAGAAGCAGAGCCTCGCAGCGCTGTTGCACGCAATCGAAGGCGGCGTCACGCGCACCGAGACGGTGGGCAGCGCGCTCGTCGTCGCGCGCGAACTCGGCCTCGTCGACCACGCGCAGTCGACGATCCTCCGCTACGTGCCAGCCCAGATCCTCGCGCGCATCGAACAGGCGCTCGACGCGCTGCAGCCCCCGCTGCAACCGCAGGCACCGGGAACCTGACATGGACGTGCTCGTCGACTACCAGGGTGCCTGGGGCCTCGGCGACCTGCTCTGCAGCGACCCGATGATGCTCGGCCTCGTCGAGCGCTTCGGTCACGGCACGAGGGTCTGGTTGCGCGGCAAGGTCGGCAACGTGATCCACAATCCGCTCGTCGCTGGCATGGCGAGCGACGGCCAGCGGTTCGACCACGTGGTCGAGGTCAAGCTCTTCACGCACATGGCGCGCGAGGACTACGCGCACCTCGAAGCGATGCCGAGCCTCATCGACCACATGTGCAGCTACGCCGATGTGCAGCCGAACGACCGCCGCCCGCGCCTGCACCTGGCCGCCGAAGACCTTGCGGTTCTGCGCCGGATCCCCTTGCCGGCGCGTCCGCGCATCGCCATCTGCGCGGACTTTGTCGACCCACTGCGACACTGGCCGCTCGAACGCTGGCGCACGGTCGCCACGACGCTGCGGGATGCTGGCGCGCAAGTCGTCGAGATCGGCAGCAAGGACCGCCTCGGCGTCGGCATGGATCTCGTCGGCAAGCTCACGATGCGCGAGACGGCGGCGGTGCTGTCGGCGTGCACACTCTTCGCCGGCAACAACTCCGGGCCGTTCCACTACGCGCAGGCGGCCGGCGTGCCTTGCGTGACGCTGTTCTCCCTGGCGACGCCAGCCCGCTTCGTGCATCCCGGCGCCGTCGTCGAGCCCGTCGAGGCCGAGGGCCTGCCGTGCCTGCACTGCATGACGCGCAGTTTCGCGTCGATGCAGCGGACGGGATGCACGGCGTCGCCCCGCGGCCGCTGCATGACCGACATCCGCGAAGGGCAGGTGCTCTTGGCCATCGACCGCGCCCTGCAGGGTGTGCCTTCGCTCGGCCTCAGCCACTCGTCGCGGTGACCAGTCGCCCGTCTGGGCAGTGACTCTCCGTAACGGCACCGAAGAGACCCTGGTCCGCAGGGGAACTCCTCTACTGGGATGTACCGCGTCCCCGAGCCAGGGAAAACCGCATGCAAAGGCACCGTCCGACCGGCAACCCGACCCATCTCGACGAAACGGATCGCCGACGGCCGAGTCGGTTGAGTTGCACGACGGATCTGCCGAAGACGAGCGCGGCAATGACGCCGCCATCCGCCGCGCCGAGCATCACGTGAGCAACCAGCCCAAGATCCTGTTCGTAGACGACGAAGGCAACATCCTGCAGGGACTGCGCCGGATGTTGCACCCGATGGCGCGCGAGTGGGCGATGGAGTTCGTGCAGAGTGGTCAGCAAGCACTCGACATCCTGGCCCGCGACCCGGTCGACGTCATCGTGACCGACATGCGCATGCCCGGCATGGACGGCGCCGAACTGCTCGTCAGAGTGCGCGAGTCGTGGCCACAGGTGACGCGCATCGTGCTGTCCGGACACTCGGACCAGGAGGGTGTCATCCGGTCGATCAACGCGGCACATCAGTACCTGATCAAGCCCTGCGAACCCGGCCTGCTCAAGAGCGTCGTCACCCGGGCCCTCCGACTGCGTGGATTCATCACGAGCCCCGGACTGCGCAGCCTCGTCGCGAAGCTCAATCACGTGCCCTCGCTGCCGAGCCTCTATTCGGAGATCACCGCGGCGCTGGCCGACAAGGACCGCTCCGTGCGCGACATCGGCGACATCGTCGCGCGCGACGTCGGCTTCAGCATCAAGCTGCTGCAGCTCGTCAACTCGGCGTTCTTCGGACTGCCGCGCCCGGTCTCCTCGCCGGGTGACGCGGCCATTCTGCTCGGCACCGACCTCATTCGCGCGCTGGTGCTCGGCACCATGGTGTTCTCGACCTTCGAGGAGCACTCCCCGGGGGCCACTGGCACCGCCAGCCTGTGGCAACACTGCCTGCGCACAGGCTCTCTCGCGCGCAAGCTGGCCGGTCGGATGCGGCTGGACCGCCGGGACGTCGACGCCGCCTTCCTCTCGGGCTTCGTGCACGACATCGGACGACTCGTCCTGCAGCAGAACCTGCCCGACGACTGCGCCCGCTGCGCCGCACTCGCGGGGCAGCAAGGCATTCCCTATCGCGACGCCGAGGTGCGCACCTTCGGCGTCGCCCACGAAGTCGTCGCTGCCTCCATGCTCGGCATGTGGGGACTGCCCGACACCACCGTGGAAGCGGTCGCCTACCTGCACCGGCCTAGCGAGTCGCCCGCGCAGACAATCGGTCCATTGACCGCCGTGCATCTGGCCGAGTTCTTCGACCAGGAGATGCAGGGAGCCAGTCACAGCACGTCCGTACTGGACGAAGCCTACGTCGCCAATCTCGGCCTTCTGGAGCAGGTGGCTGCGTGGCGGGGCGATCTGGAGAGTCTCTGTGCAACGACAACAGGAGCAACATGACGAGCATTCTGTTCGTGGATGACGAGGTGAACCTGCTGCAAGGCATCCAGCGATGTCTGCGCGGCAAGTTCACGATCGATACAGCCGTCGGCGGCGCCGCGGGCCTGGAAGCGATCCAGTCG
>JAYUCN010000902.1:0-7265 GCA_043740335.1 Planctomycetota bacterium | reverse complement strand
TCGAGAACGGGTGGGTCATGTCTGATGTGCAGGGGTTGGTGTCGTGAAGCTTGCTGGTTGTCGAGAGCCCTACCTCGCCACAGGCAGCCTGTGATTCGGTAGACCGACGACTCGGCGTGAGAGGTGAGTCAGCAGGTCACAGGGCGACGTTTCGGCGCCGATGGCCAACAGAATCTGCGGCATCGACATCGGCGAAGGAGCACGGTCCGCGCGTCGGGCGGCAGGTCAGGCGAACCCGCGCTCGCTCGGTCCTGGCTGTGTCAGCAGGGAGCCGCCGATTCGCGACGCGAACACGCCGAATGCACAGAGTCCGAGGATCGCTCGCAACGGCAGCTCCTCCGGCCAGACGAGTTGTGCGCGCGCCCACAGGCAGATCAAGCCGAGCAGGGCCAGCTCCGCCACGGCGTTGGCGATGCCAATGCGCCACTGCCACGCGAGTGACACCAGGTGGCCCGCGAAGTCCCCGACCAGCAGGCCCGTCAGTACGGCGCGCCCGCAGTCGAAGTGCACGGCAATCGAGCCGACGAACGCGTAGACGCCGGCGCGCACGAACAGTCCCATCCAGTGGAACGCGGCATCGACGCGGTGCCCGATCTGTTCCTCGACGTTGTTCGCCATCGCCGATGGCTCATCGGCAGCATGGCGGTGCCCGTGGAGTCGGCTATCGTGCGATGTTCATGCGCGCCCTGCTCCTCCTGGCTCCCGTGCTGGCCGGTTGCGTCGCGTTCCATCCGCTCAATCCGACGTGGGGCGCCCATGCGACCGATGCCTCGGGGGAATCGGCGGAACCGCACTGGCGACCGTCCTGGCAACAGATCGGCACGAGCCAGCAGGGTCGACCCCTGCGCATCGCCAGACTGGGAAACGGTCCGCGGCGCGTGCTGTGGGTCGGCGGCATCCACGGCAACGAGCGCGAAGGCCGCGTCAGCACCGAGGAACTGCCGCGCGCCCTGCTCGCCACCGCCGGGGCCACGGCCGCCATCACGCTGACGATCCTCGAGGACTGCAATCCCGACGGCACGGCAGCGAACACGCGCGGCAACGCCGAAGGCATCGATCTCAACCGCAACTACCCGGCGACGAACTTCCTGCCGAGCGAGACGAACGGCCGGCGGCCGCTGGACCAACCCGAGGCGCGCGCATTGCACGACCTGATCCTCGAGGAACGACCGCACCTCGTCATCGTCGCGCACAGTTGGCACGACGACCACTTCATCAACTTCGACGGGCCCGCCGAGCACCTGGCCGAGCGCTTCTCGCAGCTGTCGGGCTACCGCGTGAAGCCGTCCGACAAGTTCGCGCCGACGCCGGGCTCGCTCGGCTCGTGGGTCGGCAGGAAGCTCGGCATCCCGATCCTGACGCTCGAATACCATCGCGGCAAGGAGCCGCGCGCGGCGTGGCGCGAGACCAGCGCCGCCATCCTCGCGGTCGTCCTGCAAGGCTGAACGATGCGTCGCTGGTTCGTCGTGCGCCTGCTCTGGCTCGCCCTGACGCTGCTCGGCATCACGTTCGTGACGTTTGCCGTGCTCGATCTGGCCCCGGTCGATCGCGCGGAGATCGAAGCGGCGCGGTCGGCGCAGGCGGACGCGTTCCCCGACGCGACCTCGCGCGATACGGCGATCATGCGGCTGCGGATCCGCTACGGCATGGTCGACGAGGCGACGCTGCGCCCGGCACCCGTGTGGCGGCGATACCTGGCGTGGCTCCACAACGCCGTGACGTTGCGCTTCGCGGGGCCGAACGAGGATCACACCGCCTTCTGGAACCGCCTCGCCGACGCGATGCCGGTGACGGTGTGGCTCGGGTTCCTGAGCCTGCTCGCGGCGTTCGGAGTCGGCCTGCCGCTAGGTGCCTGGATGGGCATGCACGCGCGCGGGCGCTGCGACCGCCTCGTCTCGCCGTTCCTGTTCGTGCTCGCCGGTGTGCCCGAGTTCCTGCTCGCGACCCTGCTGCTCCTGGCCTTCAGTGGCGCCTTCTTGCAGTGGTTGCCGTCGGGCGGCCTGCGCTCGAACGGATCGGCGCAGTGGACCTTCGCCTGGCAGGTCGCCGATTTCTCACTGCACCTCGTACTGCCGGTCGTCGTCATGGCGGCCGGACCGCTCGTGCTCGTCACGCGCTTCGTGCGCGACTCGGTGGCGCGCACCTTGAGCACGCCGTTCGCCGCCAACCTGCGAGCGCTCGGGATCGAGCCCCAGATCGTGCGCTGGCGTCTCCTGCGCAATGGCTGTGCGCCCGTGGCGACCCTGGCCGGCAGCCTGCTGCCGATGCTCGTCGGCGGCTCCATCGTGGTCGAGAACATGTTCTCGCTCGACGGTCTCGGGCACCTCGCGTTCGCCGCCGTGATGCAACAGGATCAGGCGATGGTCATGGCGCTCGTGGTCATCACTTCGGTCGCGACCCTGCTCTCGCTGATCGCCTCGGACCTGCTGCATCGCCTCGTCGATGGGCGCGTGAGGTTGCAGCAGTGACCGTCGCTCTGTCCGGGGAACGCAGCAGGCACCGTCGCTGGACAGCGATCCCGTTCGTGTTCGCGGGCCTCGTCGTCGTCATCGGCCTGTTGGCGCCTTTGCTCTCCAACGACGTGCCGCTCGTAGCCAGGGTGGGCGGCCGCTGGTCCTTCCCGGCCTTTGCCGACTGCTTCGGTCAGGCGCCCGCGGGACCGGGCGATCTCGCCTGGAAGCAATGGTGGTCGCGGTTGCCCGCGGACTCACCGGACTTCGCGATCATGCCGCTGTGGCCACATGGGCCTGCTGAGACCAACTCGGCGAAGTTCCGCGCGGCGCCGTCCTTCTCGCACCCGCTCGGCAACGACGACACGGGGCGCGACGTACTGTCGCGGCTCGTGCACGGCGCGGGCACCGCAGTCGGTCTCGGCGTGCCGGCCGTGCTCCTCGCTGCGCTCCTCGGCACGTTGCTCGGGGCGCTGGCGGGATTCCGGCGCGGCCTCTGCGACGTGATCGTGCTGCGGCTCATCGAGTTGTTCATGTGCTTCCCGAGTCTCTTGTCGCTCCTGTTCGCGGCCGCGTTCTTCGGCGACTCGCGCGTGGGGCTCATCGTCGTGATGGCCTCGCTGTTCTGGACCAGCTTCGCCCGCATCGTGCGCGGCGAGCTGCTGTCGCTGCGGGAACGCGACTTCGTGCTCGCGGCCCGTGGGCTCGGGGTCGGCGAATGGCGTCTGCTCACGCATCACATGCTGCCGCAGGTGAAGAGCCAGGTCGGTGTGACCGCTGCCTTCTGCATGGCGAACGCGGTCGTCGCCGAGTCGACGCTGTCGTTCCTCGGCCTCGGGCCCGGCCAGGCGGCGAGTTCGTGGGGCACGATGTTGCGCCAGGGCAGCGAACAGGCGCACCTCGGCGCGTGGCATTTGTGGCTGTTCCCCGCCGCGATGATCGTGGCGGTCGTCGTGTGCTGCCACGTGCTCGCCGACCGGCTGCGCGAACGCGAACGCGCTGCCGTGTGAGACCAGCGGCTCAGCCGCCGCGCGTGTGCATCTCGAGGTGCGGGTCCTGCCGCAGACTCTGCAGTCCGGCGAGCGGCGTCCGGTCGGTGGTGGCCGCGCGCTCCTCGGCGCCACGGTCGCGCCGCGCCGCCCACACCTCGGCGATGCGTTGACGCAGCTCGGCGTCGGTCTTGCCGCTGCGCAGCAGTTCGCGCAGGTCGGTGCCAGCCATCGCATAGAGGCAGAGAAACCACATGCCGTCGGCGGTCAGGCGCGCGCGGTCGCAGGTCGCACAGAACGGTTGCGTCACCGAACTGATGATGCCGAACACGGTGCCGTCGCCCAGTTCGAAGCGTTCGGCGGGGGCGCTGCCCTGGCGCGGCAGTTCGCGGATCGGACCCATCGCCGCCTGCAGCAGGCTCAGCATGCGGGCGCGCGAGACGACGCGCTCCGGCCGCCACTGCGTGGCACCACCGACGTCCATGTACTCGATGAACCGCAGCTCGGCACCGATGCCGCGCGCGTAGGCGAGCAGGTCCGGCAGTTCGCCGTCGTTGACGCCGGCGATCACGACCGTGTCGATCTTCAGCTCGGCGAAACCGGCGTCGCGCGCGGCGTCGATGCCGTCGAGCACACGCGGCAGATCGTTGCGCCGCGACAGCATCTGGAAGGTTCCGGCGTCGAGCGTATCGAGGCTCACGGTGAGCCGGTGCAGCCCGGCCGCGCGCAGCGCCGTCGCGTGTTCGCGCAGCAGCACGCCATTGCTCGTCATGGCGAGATCGCGGATGCCTGTGCGGGCGGCCAGCATGCGCACGAGCACGGGCAGGTCGGCGCGCAGCAGCGGTTCGCCGCCCGTGAGCCGCACCTTGTCGACACCGAGCCCGACGAACACGTCGACGAGCCGCACGATCTCCTCGAACGACAGCACGTTCGACTTCGGCAGCCAGACGTACTCCTCCTCGGGCATGCAGTACTGGCACCGCAGGTTGCAGCGGTCGGTCACCGACAGGCGCAGGTTGCGCAGCGGTCGGCCGAAGCGATCCGGGAGGGTGTGCATGCGGGGCCGACGACGATACCGCATCCGGTGTGCTGGGAACGGTTCTATGCGAGGATGCCTCGCAACTGCGTCAGTCGGGCAGTTGCGCCGCCGCGCGACGCAGCCGTTCGAGTTCGCGTTTCGATGGCCCCTCGGCGGCGACCGGATCGATCGGCGGCACCGACAGCTCGAGGATGCGCTGCAGCGCCGACGCGATCGCCTGGCGGCTGTGGTTCGGGGTCGTTGGCTCCCCGAGCTGATCGACGAGCTCCAGCACGACCGTGCGGTGCTTGCCCCGCACCAGCGCGTTCAACAACGCCACCGGCACGGGGTTCTTCTGCAGCTCGCGGGCGAGCGCTCGCCCGCCGCGGCGCGCAAGGTCGAGCGCTTGCACGTCGATGCGCTTCTGGTCGTTCTCGACGGCGGCCGTCACGGTGACGAGATCCTGGTCGAACTCGCGGCCGAAGGCGAGGGTCAGCACTCGCTGCAGGACCCGATCGTGCGCCTGCAGGTCGGTGCACGTGCCCTTGCCGGCTTTGGCGATTTCCGCAAAGCGCTGCTGGGTGTCTTGGCCCGCCGTGTCCGGCGACGTCACGAGCGTGTGCACGAAGGAACGGCCATCGTTGGCGAAGGCGTGTACTTCACTCAAGAGCTTCTGCCAGTCGTCGTCGTGCGGAGGGGCGTCGCCGGCCAGCACGACGACCCGGCGCGCGTGCGGGCTCCACTCCTGCTGGAACGCCGCCCGCAAGCCGGCGCGCACCTCCTCGGGCCGGTCGCCGCCGCCCTCGGCCACCACGAATTGCACGAAGTTGCTGGCGCGCCAGAAATCGAGGCCGAGCGGCAGCTGCCGCACGATGTACTGTTCGCGCGGGCCGCGGTCGCGGTAGGTGACGAGACCGATGCGCGCGTCGGGCACGAGTGCCTGCAGCACCGCCAGCATCTGCACGATGGTCGTCTTGGTGTCGACGATCGTGCGCGTCATCGAGCCCGTGCTGTCGAACACGAACACGATCTCGAGACCGCTCTTGCGCAGGTCGCCGACCGTCTTCTGGAACCCGCTCGAACCGACGCCGCGCAGGTCGTCGGCGGCCGCCGCGCCTCGACGCTCGACCGGCATCGACGGCTTCCTCACGACGCGGGCGTTCTGCGGCACCAGTCCTGGTGGCGTGCGCAGACCAAGGTCTCCGGGTTCGACCGTTTCCTGTCGGGCTGCTTCCTCGACCGTGCGCAGCGCGTCGAAGGCAGGATCCGGCGGGTCTGCTTGCACCTCGGGCGGGCGTGGGGGCCCGTCCTCGAGGGCCGGCTGCTCGCCGGCCAGGTCGACGCCTACCGTCGTCCGGGCGTCGCCGCCGGGGTGGTTCGTGGGCAGGGACAGCCACAGCAGAAACAGCATGAGCGCGTGCAGCGTCAGCGAGACGGCGAGCCAGGGCGCGCGGTGCAGCTCCTGCGCCATCAGTTCCTGGAACGTCGCGCCTTCGGTGCGCCGCAGCGAGGCAGCGGCCGTGCGGACGGCGTGCAACCTCCGTTCGGTGGCCGCGGCGCGCAGTGCGGGCACGGGCACGAGCAGTGCGTCGCCGGTGTCCGCGACCACGATCGCCTCGTGGTCTCCGAGGCGCAGGACGTCGCCCATTGCCAGGAGTGCACGCTCGACCTGCTCGCCGTTGCGCCACGTTCCCGATCGACTGCCGAGGTCTTCGATCTCGACGGTGCCAGCCCCGATGCGAAGGCGCGCATGGTGGTCCGATGCACTTGGTCCCAGACGCAGATCGCAGTCGGGGTCGCTGCCGAGTACGTAGTCGCGGCCAGGCTCCAGGGCGTGGTCCTGATCGTGCAGGCGCAAGGCGACCGGGATGGGTTCCACGGACGCCCGTTGTATCGCCCGTCCGGCCGGCAGTGCCGAAGTTGCTTCGGAAGCCGCCGGCGGCCACCATTGCCGCGCGTCCCATGAGCTTGAAGATCATCGGTGGTGTGTATGGTGGCCGGGTGCTGAGGTCCGTGCGCGGACTGGGCACGCGACCACTGCTCGGTCAGGTCCGCGAGGCCCTGTTCAACATCCTGGCCGATCAGGTGCCTGGGGCGATCGTCTGGGACTTGTTCGCCGGTTCGGGTGCTTCGGGCATCGAAGCGCTGTCACACGATGCGGCCCGCGTGCTGTTCGTCGAGAAGAATGGCCGTGCCGCCGACGTGCTGCGCGGCAACCTCCAGATGCTCGGCGAGGATGCCGTGCGGCGTTCGCTCGTGATGCGCACGGACGCGTGGGATCCGCCCGTCATGCACCGCGCTGCGTTTGGCGGCGGTCGCGATGACGCCGATGCCGAGGCGCCGAGCGACGCCGAGGTGGCGCCCGACATCGTCTTCCTCGACCCGCCCTATGCGATGGTGGCCGAGGATCCCGTGAAGTCCATGGCGCGTGCGCGGCGTCTGCTCGAACGAACCGCCACGGGCGGCTGCGTGGTGTTCCATTTCGAAACCGGCGTGCTCGACGAGGATGACTTCGACGGCGATCTCGATCTCGATCTGCGCGAATGGGGATCGACCGCGATCGCGATGTTGTGGCGCAAGGCCGAGGCGCCCGAACGCATGCAGCAGCGCTGGGCCAAGGAACGCGCGCGCGCCGCGGAGTCGTGACGATTGGTTCAGCATCTCGACTGGCCGCCGTGGTATCGAGTGTTCGCGATCACCAGGCGTGCGGCTCTGCGTCGCATCGACGAGCGGGGCTATGCGCGCGACAAGAAGCTGACCGTCGTGCTCGATGCCTTCGTCACCAGGCGCAAGGCGTGAGCTACGGGC
>JAYUCN010000901.1:0-2988 GCA_043740335.1 Planctomycetota bacterium | reverse complement strand
CAACGACATTCCGCTCGTCGACACCTATGCCGGGCACCTGCACGTGACGCGCCGCTTCGATGCGGAGTGCAAGCCGTGGCTCAAGGCCGAACTCAACGTGGCCTCGGGCGACGACCCGAACACGGCGGACCTGGAGCGGTTCAACAATCTGTTCCCGACCGTGCACGCGCACTGGGGCATGATGGACGTGGCACTGTGGGAGAACCTCATCAACCCGATGGTCCAGATCGGCTGCAAGCCCTGCGACCAGAGCGAGCTCACCCTGAGCTGGAACTTCTTCCGCAGCATGGAGGCGCGCGACAGCTTCGGCGGTCCGAACGCCACGCTGGTGCCGGCAGGCAGCACGGACTCGCGCACGATCGGCAATGAAGTCGACCTCGTCTACACGCGGCAGCTCGATTTCGACAGCCCGATCAAGACTGCACTGCAACTCGGCTATGGCATCTTCCTGCCCGGTGCCGCGCCGGATTCGATCGGACGCGACACGACCGCGCACTTCCTCTACGCGCAGTTCGATCTGCGCTTTTGAAAGCGGCGCTACTCGGCTACTTGCCGACGACGGCGAAGCTCTGGTTCTGGAAGCTGTTGCCCGCGGGCCGCACGACCACATTGAACGCGAACGTGGTCGCCACATGGCAGGCGTTGCAACCAGCGGTGAGCGCATCGAAGGCTTGCGCGAAGTGCGCACCATCCCTCGCCGCGATCGCCTCCCGCACGGACTTCAGCGGCGCTCCGGTGCAGTCCGGGATCGCCTTGGTCAGCGGCACCGGCGACGACTTGTGTTGCGCATGGAAGTGCATCGCGTCCTCGAAGCCCTCTTCCAGCTCGTCGGTCTCGTAGGCAGCCAACTCCCAGTTCCCGGCTTGCCCCGCGAGCCAGAGCTTGCAGTGACGCATCTGCGTCAGCGACATGATCTCACCGAGGCCCGGTTGGTACGCAGACGTCGTCAGCTCTCGCTGGCAGGAAGTCGCGGCGACGAAGAGGACAAAGACGGTCGAGCAGCGCGTGAGCATGGGAGTGCGATTGGTTGGTGGGCAACGGCAGGCGCGTTCCGGAGGTTCGCGACGGATGGTAGAGCCTGAACCCGACCCTAGAGCAAGGCGAGCCCGAGCAAGCCACCGACGAGCACGGTGATCGGCACCGCAGCACGGCTGCGCCAGAACCACAACATCGACAGCCCGACGACGGCGATGCAGGCACTCCCGACGTCGGTGATACCGGCGCGCACGAGTCCCATGGTGGTCGCGGCCATCATGCCGACGACGCCCGCGGTCACGCCGTCGAGCACGCTGTGCACGGCCGCGTTGGCCGTGATGCGTTCGAACACGCCGTGCCCGAGCAGCGTGAAGGAGAACGCCGGCAGGAAGATCCCGGCCGTCATCGTCAACGCCCCCACGAGTCCGCAACCGACGTAGCCGACGAAGGTGGCAAAGATGATGAGTGGTGCTGGCAGCACGCCGGACAGGGCGACGCCCTCGAGGAATTGGTCGTTCGTCATCCAGGCACCGACGACGACGGCGTCGTGCTGGAGGAACGGGATCACCGTGTAGGCGCCGCCGAACGTGAGCAAGCCGCTGCGCAGACCGGACACAAACAACGCGAGTGCCGACGGCGAGGTCGTTGTCGGTGTGCCGGCATCGATGCCGCTAGACGACGACGAGAGCAGAGTGAACACCGTCCAACCGACGAACAGCGCCGCAACGCAAGCAGCGAGCCACCACCGCGCGCGGCGCAGCAGCAGACAGACCACGCCGCCGAACAACAGTGCGATGGCGAAGTGCACGCCGAGCAGCGTCGCAGCGCCGGTGGTCGCCGCGATCCCCGCCAGCCAGCGATCGTGCAGTGCGTGGTGCCCGATCCGGAACAGGGCCCGCACGATCATGGCGATCACGGCCGCTTGCAGCCCCAGGAAGAGTGGTCGGAGTGCTGCTGTCTGCAGGGTCCCGTTCGCGTAGAGCGCACTGAGGCCCAGCATCAGCAGGAAGCCCGGTAGCATGAACCCGAGCCCCGCGAGGCAGGCACCGCGACGACCGCGCGCGAGCATGCCGAAGTAGACACACAGTTCATGTGCTTCGGGTCCCGGCAGGACCTGGTACACAGCGAGCGCGCGCCGGAATCGCTCCCGCGAGATCCAACGTTCTTCCTCGACGAGCTCGCGTTGGATCATCGCGATCTGCGCCACGGGCCCACCCCAGGCCAGCAGGCCGAAGCGGAGGAACCGCAGGAACACCGCTGGTAGCGACTGATGCGGAATGCAGGGACCGGGGTCCGGCGTCGACACGCCGACTGCCATCAGCTCCTCATCGCCGCCGCCGCCTTGCGCGCCAAAGCAAGGCGGCGATTCACTTCGTCGCCGTGGAGGTTGGCGAAGAACGCGTCGACATACTTGGCGGCCGCGGCACCGTAGTCGAGGTGGAACGCGTGTTCGTACATGTCGAGCACGAGCAGGGGCAGACATGCCACGAGGCTCTGGGTGTGGCCGCCTGACCAACCGAGCGCGAGGCCGTCGCGATACAGGTCGTAACCGAGCACGACCCAACCGCTGCCGCCCGCGAGACCCATCGCCGTCGCGCGGAACAGTTCCTCGCAGCGCGCCATGGTGCCGAACGCAGCGCCGGCCGCCTCGGCGATGCCGCCGCCGAGCTTGCCGTCGCCGCCGAGGTTTCTGAAGTAGAGCTCGTGCAAGGCCGCCGAGTTGCGGAACGTGAGCTCGCGTTCCTTCAAGCCGGCGACGACGAACGAGGGCGTGTCCTTGGTCACGTTCGCGAGCTCCGCCTCGACCTTGTTGAGGTTCTTGACCGCACCCGCGTAGTTGTTGTCGTGATGCGAGACGAGCAGCTTCTCGCTGAGGCCACGCAGCTTCGTGGGATCGAAAGGCAGCGGCGCGATCTCGTGAGTGCCGGGTTTGTTCGGCGCACCCTGCGTGCGGAGGCCGGGCAGGGCGAGGGCGGCGGCGCCGGCCGGGAGGGCGGACAGGACATCTCTGCG
>JAYUCN010000900.1:0-7273 GCA_043740335.1 Planctomycetota bacterium | reverse complement strand
CCAGCCCGACCTCGTCGTGCAGGGCGTCGATCGACCCGCGACCGCGGCTGTTCAGGATGCGGGCGCTATCCGCACCGAGGCGCCGGCCGTCGACGTGGGCAAGGTTCCCGGGGACAAGACTGCGACCGTGCGCGGACGCCTCGTCGAGGCCAAGGGTGCGCCTCGTCCCGGAATCGAACTCACGCTCACGACCTGGTCCCGTGTCGACGGCATCGAGATCGAAGGCCTGCCCATGCCGCCTGGGGACCGCAACGGAAGGAGGGCGAAGCCAACCTGCATGACGCGCGCCGATGGCACGTTCCAGTTCTCGCTCGCCGCCGAACGCGACGCGCAGCTCGAGATCTCTGCCGACACGCTCGTCTTCGCCGCGCACGTGCCGGTGATCAGTGGCAAGAAGGGCGACCAGGACCTCGGCGACGTGATCGCCGTGGTGGCCAGCAGTCTGCGGGGCATCGTCCAGGACCAGCTCGGCCGACCGGTCGCCGACGTCAAGATCGCGGCGTGCCTTGGTGAACTGGGCCTCGCCGGGTTCGGCACGATCAGTTCGACGACCTCGGCGGCCGATGGCACCTTCGCGGTCGGCAAGCTGAGTGCGGGCAAGTGGACGTTGCGCACGGCATCGGGCAAGTTCTTGCCGGCGGTGCAGGAGTTCACGCTGGCGGCCGAGGAGCAACGCACCGACCTCGTGGTGGTCGTGAAGCCAGGCCAGGCGATCGCGGGGCAAGTGGTCGACGAGCGCGGCGTCGGCGTCGTGGGCTGCAAGGTCGGCAGCAAGCGCAGGGAGTCGCGCGCTGGCATCGACATCGAGCGCTTCACGGCGGACGAAGCGACGACGACCGATGGCAACGGTTTCTTCACGCTGTCGGGCTTGTCCACCGAGATCGCGACGATCAGGGCCTTCGGTGCTGGTCACACCTCGGCAACGGCAGTGGATGTGCCGGTCGGCACCGGCAACCTCGTGATGCGCGTCGAGCGTCTCGGCGTCGTCGAAGGCGTGTTGCTGAGCAGCGATGGCAAGCCGATCGAGGGCAGCCGGGTGTCCGCCACGGCGAACGCGGGCATCGGCGAGAACTCCTTGGTCTTCGACTCCGGCCTCGATGCCCTTCCGCTTGGCCTCGATCGCGCCGTGGCGACGACGGGTGACAATGGCGCGTTCCGCATCGAAGGTGTGTCGCCAGGCATGATGACCGTGTCGGCGAGTGGCAAGACGCACCGCCCCGTGCGGCAGGGCAACGTGAACGTGATGCCCGCGCAGACCACCAAGGGTGTGCAATTGGTCGCGGATCTCGGTGCCAGTGTGCGGGTCAAGGTCCAGGACGAGACTGGCAAGCCGATCGTCAGCGCCAGAGTGACCGTGCAGCGACCGCAGGAGAATCCATCGGGTGGTCAGGGCGGACAGTTCTTCTCGCGCAGCGTCGGCTTCTCGCGCCACGTCGAGGCCGAGAACGACAACGGCGACGTGCATGTCGCTGCCGGTCCCGACGCGCTCGGTGTTTCGACCACGGATGCCGAGGGCATCGCGGTCCTCGCCGGTCTGCCGGCCGGGGCCATCGAAGTATCGGCGACGCACGCCGACTTCGCGCCCGCAGAACCCGCACGATTGACGTTGGCGAAGTCGGGGACCGTCGAGGCGACCCTGAAGCTCTTGCAACCGGGGTTCGCCGAAGTCTTCGTTCTTGGCGTGGATGGCTCGCCTGCAGTTGGAGTCGGATTCCAGGTAACCGGGCCGGGCGGTGCCGACAACAGTCTTGACTTCAACGGCAAGACGGGGGAGACGGGCCAAGGTCGCGTCGGTCCACTCGCACCGGGCCCCTACACAGTGATGCTGACTCGACCCAACGAAGGGGCGAATCTGGGCGGCATGGTGTTCGCCACGTTCGACGGCGGCAGCGGCATCCAGTCGACAGAGCAGCGCTTCACCGTGGTGGCCGGCGAAACGGCGCGCGTCGAGTTGCGCCGTCCCGTTCTGACGAGGGTGCATGGCACGGTCACCGGTGTCGATGGGCCGGTGGCCGGATGCATGATCGAACTCGAAGTGGCTGGGGACGCCGCAGTGGGTCCGCCTGGGCTCGATGGCCGTTCGTCGAAGTCTGCGGCGGATGGAACGTTCGGGATCGAAGACGTCGAAGCCGGCCGCTACACGCTGCGGTTCGGCAAGGCGGAGCAGATCGTGAAGGCCACCGCCGAAATCGAGGTACCGCCGAATGCGCAAGAGGTGCGACAGGATCTCGTGCTGCGCACCGGCAAGCTGCGCGTGCAGGCGTGCGCGCTAGGCACCGGGGAGGCGATCGAAGGCGCCGAGGTGGAGATCGTGCCGGCCGGCAAGCGCAGCAGGGCCGGTGCGCCGCGTCAGCAGCACCGCGTCATGATGATCACGATGAGCACCAACAACGACGGCGGTGAGGCGACGACCATGACGGTCGGTGGCCAGCACGCCAAGACCGATGAGGACGGCTGGGCCGTGATCGACGACGTGCCTGCTGGCGACTACACGGTTCGCATCACGCACAAGAAGCACGCACCGGCCGAGAAGAAGGACCAGACGGTCGTCGAGCGACAGACGACGGAGTGCGGTCGCATCGAGTTGGCGGTCGCCGGGCGCATTCGCGGCAAGGTACTGGCCGCCGACGGCAAGCCAGCAGGCATGGGCATCGTGCAGAATCGATTGGTGGGGACCGAGTCCTGGTCGGAGCCGACCATGGCGATGAACGGCAACTTCCGCATCGATGGCTTGGCGGGAGGCAAGTACGCCGTGCGCGTGCAGGCGATGGGCGAATCAGGGCCGGGAGACTTCGGTCCCGAGGTCGAGGTCGAAGTGAAGAGCGGGGAAACCGCTACGACCGAGGTTCATCTGCCGGCGAAGTGACCGCGCGCTCGACGCGCCACCGCGCTGGAGTTCTTCCTCTTCGTCAATCCGGCCCATAGGAAGCACCGCGCGACAGCCTGCTGGAAGCCTGAGAGAACTGCGGCAACGGATCGCCCTTGGGGGCACGATCACGGACCGCTGATGAACCCACCCAACGCAGACCGTTCCTTCGGCGGGTCGATCCCCCAGCTCTACGAGCAGTACCTCGTCCCCCTGATCTTCGAGCCGTACGCCGCGGACCTCGTCCCGCGCATAGCACTCCGTCGCCCCGCGCGCGTTCTCGAGATCGCTGCCGGCACCGGCGTCGTGACGCGACATCTCGCCAGAACCCTGTCGCCCGCGACCTCGATCGTCGCGACGGACCTGAACCAGGCCATGCTCGATCAGGCGGCGACCGTTCGCACGTCGCGCCCCGTCGAATGGCGTCAGGCAGACGCCATGCAGCTTCCGTTCGACGATGCGACCTTCGATGTCATTGTCTGCCAGTTCGGCGTCATGTTCTTTCCGGACAAGCCCCGCGCGTTTGCCGAAGCGCGCCGCCTCCTTCGTCCGGGCGGCTCGTTCTTCTTCAACGTGTGGGATCGCATCGAGCACAACGAGTTTGCCCACACCATCACCCAGTCACTCGAAGCGCTCTTCCGGGATCATGCCCCGAGCTTCCTGGCTCGCGTTCCCCACGGGTATCACGACACAGTGCTGATCGCCCAGGACCTCGCGCGCGGCAACTTCACCAAGACGCCCACGTTCGTCACGGTCCCGGCGCGCAGCCGTGCCGAGTCGCCGCGCGTTCCTGCCGTCGCTTATTGCCAGGGAACCCCGCTGCGCAGCGAGATCGAGGCGCTTGGCCCAGAGCGACTCGTCGAAGCCACCGACATCGCGACCGCGGCGATCGTGAAACGGTTCGGGCCGCGCGCCGTGGAGGGCAGGCTGCAGGCGCACGTCGTCATTGTCGAACGGTAGTGCTTCTCGCACGGCCCGCGGTCAGGCGTTACGACCGAGGTTCGTCTGCCGGCGAAGTGATCGCGCGCTCGCTGCGCCGCCGTTCATGATCGGCCGCCGCGATCGCGCGCGCGCGGGCTTCGTGCAGGGCGGCGCGGAAACTGTCGACATCGTCTGGCCATTGCTTGCGCAACTCCGCGGCGTCGACTCTCGCACACGTCTCGCGCAGCCAGTTCAAGTCCGCAGTGACCTGCAGAAGCGTTGCCAAGCCCGTGTCGTGGTGACCGAGGCGTCCACCTGTATCAGCGGCGACCGCGAGCGCGAACAGCTCGACCGGGTACTCCGCAGGGCGGAAGTAGCTGTCGTACAACCGCGCCAGCGAGCCAGGCCGGTGCTCCTCGAAGTGCCGCACCTGCACATGCAGCGCGCACACCTGCCGCGCGAGAGTCCGCGTGCGTTGGTCGGCGAGTCCGGGCCAACGATCGAGAAGCTGATCGAGGTACGGAAGTCCCGCGTGCTCGTGGCCGCGGTGATTGGGCAGTTCTTCCGGCGCGGTGTAGCCCTTGCCGAGGTCGTGGCACAAGACGGCGATGCGCACCGCGAGACGATCGCCGTCCTCGAGAGCCTGCGTGTGCGCGACGGCCCACTCCAGTGCGAGGATCAGGTGCAGCGCTTGCGACACTTCCGGATGCCAGCGCTGCGGACCGGCGGGGCGGCCGTCGAATTGCTGCGCGAGCTCGGGCGAGATCACGTCGAGCAGGCCGGCTTCGTGCAGTTCGAGCAGACACCTTCCTGGCGACGGGCACTTGCCGAGAATGGCACGTAGCTCCAAGGCGACCGCTTCGCGCGGCAGCGTCATGAGCAACTGCGGGTCGAGCGACAGGGAACGGATGGAGCGTTCGAGAGAAAATCCGAGTTCGTGCGCCTTGCGGTAGTAACGCAGCCAACGGATCGCATGCTCGCGCACGCGTTGCGCAACGTCGCCGACCGGAACGATCCGTCGCTCCCGCCAATCGCGCAGACCGTGGTGCGGGTCGTGCAGCGTGCCGGTGGCCAGTTCGAACGCGAGCGCTCCGATCGTCATGTCGCGCTCGCTCAGGTCCGCCGCGATGCGAGCCGCCATTGGTTGCGTCGCGTCGCCGGCGCGGAAGGTCGTGACCTCGAGCCGGCGCCCACCGATCTTCATCGCCAGCGTGCCACGTTCCTGATTGCCCGTCGTCGTCGGCACGAAGACGCCCCGCTGTTGCAGCACGGCCGCGCCTGCCTCGTGGTCGAGCGCCCAGGCGAGATCGAGATCGACGGGCTGCGGTCCGGCCAGGCCTTCCCTCCTGCAGGCCAATGCGAGCGCCTGCGAACCGACGATGCAGACACCGAGGTCGGGGGCCAGGAGCCACGGCGCTGCGTCGCGCAGGAACGCCACTGCATCCGGCAGCGGCTCGTTCGCAGCAGGCGTGGTCACTTGAGCGGGTTCTGCTTCAGCCATGCCTTCGCTTCGGCCGCCGTGCTGAAGCGCTGGCCGGTGATCGCGAACAGCGCGTCCTTGACCTTGCCCCGCCAGACCGACCATGCCTTCCAGCGCGCTTCCCAGTACTCGGCGGGCGGGTTGTTCTTTTCCTCCACGTTCGAGGGAACAGGTTCGTCGATGTTGCGCAACAACAGCGGAATGGCCCCCTTCTCCTTGTGCGTCGCGATGAGCTCGAGCACGGCTTCGTGCAGTGGCACGCGCTCCGGCAGGTAGTCGCGTTCGAACAGGCCCTCGAGATCGGCCCACTGCTGGCTCGCATAGCCGCAACGCGAGAGCGCGCGCACGAGCTCCGCCATGATGGTGGGATACGAGCCGACGCGTGGGTTCTTCAGCAGCGTCCGGATCTGCGCATTGGCCTCGGCTGCCGGCTGGTTCGCGATGAGCTCGGCCGCACGCTTTCGGATGACGATCGACTTCTCCATCTCGACGATCTGGGCGAGCGGCTTCAGGAGCAGCTTGTTCGAGCCGGTCGCGAACTGTTCGAGGGCCTTGTGCTTCTCCGCCATCGACGACTTGCCCTTCAGCAGCTTCGTGAGTTCGTCGGCAGCCGCCTTGGCGGTCTTGTCGTCCCACGCCTCGACGACCTTGGGGGCGGCGGCGGGTGCTTCGACCGGTTTTTGGGGGGCGGGTGGCGGCTCGGGGTCCTGACAGACCACGAGGCTCGCGAGGAGAAGGGCGAACATGGAGAGCGGCATGATAGCGAATGGAGGGTGCCCTGGGCTCAGGCGTGGCGGGAGAGCACGACTTCGATGGCCAGGAAGGCCGCGTAGGCTAGCACGAACAGGATCCCCAGCCGCCGCGGCACCCCGTTGCGCAGCTTGAGCACGGCTACGAGGGCGATCGCCGAAGCGACGGTGGCGATCATGAGCCTCCGTGTCGACCGGGCATGGTGCAGATGCCGGGACGGCGGTACGGCGGGTACGGCGCACGGGGTGGTTGACGCGGAACGTCTGCTGGCTACCGTCGGAGCAGGTTGAAGAGTCCCTTCAACCGAGGAGCCATCAAGCACATGAAGTTCACTGCTCTGCTCTGCTCTGCTCTGCTCTGCTCTGTAGCACACTGACGGCCCAGACCGTGGTGACGGCAACGGACCTGAACTCCGGCCTCTTTTGGGAGATATCGTTCACGGGATTGCCCTCGCAGATCCAGGTCGGGAACTACGTGATGGGGGACGCGTGGGTCGCGGTTCCGCCCGGCCAGCAGGTGACGGTGACGCACGTAGGCAGATGGAGCCTCTGGCCCGATGCCTTCTGTGTCTGCACCGACCCGCCCGCACCAGGCACGTATCCGGCTCAGCCATGGGTGGGCGATCCTACCTATCCCGGCCCGAAGACGCCCGGATCGGGAGCCCCCTACCGTCACGGAACGATGAAGAACCCTCGCGGGGGCGGCACGCTGCACCCCGTGCCTGCGACGCCTCCGAGCAGCGATGAGCTCGAACCGAGACGCCTCGGTTACGACGACCGAATCGGGACGTTTGCGTATCCGGGAACAGGCGCGTTGGTCAACTTCTTCGACCCGAGTCTGTACTTGCCGATCAACGACACCGGGACCGCGGGTGATGTGTCCATGGTGCCGGGAGACGTCATCGTCTCCACGGTCAGCAACGACCAAACGTGCATCCAATGCAACGTCATCGATGGCTGGCCCACGATCTGGGATCGGGTCAACTGGCCCAACGAGTCCTGCAGCACCAACGGTGATCACTGGATTTGCAGTTCGTGCCCAACCAAGTTGGCGGCTGTTCTCAGCGTTCTCGATGCGGCGCCGATGTATCAGAACTCGTTCCGCAAGCCCTACGGGCATCCGAGCCCGGGGGTGCGCAGTACCCTGGCTCATCTGGCGGTCCAGGACATCGACTGGATGCAGCTGCCTCGGCTCGCGTGGCCGACTGGCGGACTACCCTACTACCCGGAAGCGGCGGCCCTGGCGCAGGCATTTCA
>JAYUCN010000899.1:0-2996 GCA_043740335.1 Planctomycetota bacterium | reverse complement strand
GTGACGATCCCGAACGTGCCCGGCGCGCACTTCTACAACCAGGCCATCGTCTTCGATGCCGCCGCCAACGCACTCGGCATCACGACGAGCAACGGCGGCCACGGCGTGATCGGGTTCTGACCGGGATCGCGTCCCATGAAGCCCCCACCTCCCGGCTGGCCTCGCATCTCCGCCGCCCTCTTCTACGCCGATCCGAGGCAGGCCATCGACTGGCTCTGCAAGGCGTTCGACTTCAAGGTCCGTCTGCTCGTCGAAGGCCAGGGCGGCCGTGTCGAACACAGCGAACTCGAGTACGGCGAAGGCCTCATCATGGTCGGCGGCGTCGGTCCCGGGTACGGCAAGGAAGGCCAGACCTGGCGGCAGCGCCTCGCCAGCCCGGGCATGGTCGGTGGCCGCACGACGCAGAATCTCTGCCTGCACGTCGATGACGCCGACGCCCACTGTGCGCGTGCGCGCGCGGCCGGCGCCGAGATCTGCTACGAACCACAGACCACCGACTACGGTGCGGACTACTGGGCCGATCGCAGCTACGGCGCGTTCGACCTCGAAGGTCACATGTGGTGGTTCATGCAGCGCGTGAAGACCGGCAGCAAGGCCCACGCGAAGTGAGCCGCGCACCCGCGCGTCAGCTCCCCGGACTCGCGAACAGCTTCGCCACAGGAAGCTCGAACCCAGGCAGGACGTCACCGCCATCGAGCGTGTCTGCTGTGCTCAGGACCACCACGTCGAGCGGCCCACGGTAGACGGTCACGCGCCTCGCCTTCGGGTCGACGACCCAGACAAGCCGGGTGCCGTGTTCGAGCCAGCAGAGCGCCTTCTCCTGCACGTCGCCCCAACTGTCGCGCGGCGACGTCACCTCGACAGCGAGGTCGGGCGGGCCCGGAAAGAAGCCCGGTGCGAACTCGCTCGGTACCCGGTCCTTTTGCACGAACGCGACATCGGGGGCGAGCACGGTGTCCGGGCTGCGCTCGAGCCTGAAGCCAGAGTCGTTGGTGAGGACGACGCCAAGGCCTCGATCATCGACGAAGTTCGCCAAGTGACGACCGACGCGCCCTGCGACCATACCGTGCAGCGGGGCAGCGGTACTCATGCGCCGCAGCTCCCCACGCACGAGTTCGTGCTGGTAGCCTTCTTCGTGGATGGTGAGCAGATCGTCCGCGGTGAGAACGGGTGGGGTGGACATCCTCGGCATGGTAACAAGTGTTTCCTCCTGTGGGGCGCACGCGCGCCACAGGTGGATGTGCACAGGAACTGCCAACGGTGGCATGGAATCTCCGCACGCACGGAGATTCCCCATGCGCGCCTCGATGTCCGTCGGCACACCGGACACGCTGCGCGAGCACGCGACCGGTTGACAGCGGTCAGCCCACCGGACTCGGGAACAACTTTGCCACAGGCAGCACGAAGCCCGGCACGACGTCACCGCCATCGAGCGTGTCCCCAGGGCTCAGGACCGCGGCCCCGCGCGCCCCGCGGTAGACCGTGACGCACCTCGCCTTCGGATCGACGACCCAGACGAGCCGCGTGCCGTGTTCGATCCAGCTCAGGGACTTCTCCTGCACTTCGCCCCAACTGTCGCCCGGCTGTGTCACCTCGACGGCAAGGTCCGGCGGGCCTGGAAAGAACCCCGGCGCGAACTCGGTCGGCACGCGGTCCTGCCGCAGGAACGCGATGTCGGGGGCGAGGACGGTGTCCGGGTTGCGTTCGAGCACGAAGCCGGTGGCAGCGAACAGGACGCCAAGGCCTCGATCCTCGACGAAGTTCGCCAGGTGACGACTGACGCGTGCGGCGACCAAACCGTGCAGCTGGACACCAGCACTCATGCGCCGCAGCTCCCCGCGCACGAGTTCGTGCTGATAACCCTCTTCGTGGATGCTGAGCAGATCCTCCGCGGTGAGAACGGGGGGGGTGAACATCCTCGGCATGATAGCAACCGCTTCCTCCCGTTGGGCGCACGCGCGCCACAGGGGGATGTGCACACCTCGACGTTTCCTCGTCAGACCGGTGCTTGATGCGGGCACGAACACGGCACCGCGCGACAACGCGGACACCCCGCCCCGTACTTCTTGCGCCCGATGGCCTCGAGGTCGACGCCGTGCAGCGACGCGAGCGTGGCGAGCCACGCATACACATCGCCGAACTCCTCCTCGAGGTTCTGCCGCTCCTTGCGCCGCACCGCCCGCACCAGCTCGCCGACCTCTTCGACGAACCAAAGCAGCGTGCCCGGCACGCCGCGCGCCGCGTCGCGATCGTAGTAGAGGTCTTCGATGAGCCGCTGGAACGAACCCGCCGGCGCTTGCTGTCGCGCACTACTCATTCTGGCCCGCCTTCTTCACCGTGACCAGCACGACGTCCTCGCGCAGCCCGTCAGCACCCGCGTCCTGCTCGATGCCGCCGAGTACGACGTTCATGAACATGGTGGTGTGGCGCGGCGAGTGCTGACGCAGCAGGTCGAGCAGCCCGCCGGCGCGGAACAGCGCGTCGTTGCCGAGCACGAGCCGGGTGCCCGGGCTCATCGTGATGTCCTCTGGCCGCAGCGACTTCTCGAACACGGGGCCGTCGTCGAGACCGATCGCGATCCCTTCGGCGTTGAGTTCGAGCACTTCGCCGCGCTGGCAGATCAGCAGCGGCGAACGCGCCCCCGCCTGGTAGAGCTTGGCCCCGTCCCCGGCGACCTGGAGCAGCGTCGCCTTGGCGCAGCAGCCCGACGGCAGATGGGTCTTGCAGACCTTGTTCGTGTGCGCGAGCGCCTTGCGCGGCGTGGCACCGGCGACGAGGGCCCGGTGCAGTTCGTCGCGCGCGAGCCGGCACGCGAACACCGACAAGGCCCCGTGTCCCTCCGCGCTGACGAGGTAGACGACGTTCTGCGCATTCTCGCCCTCGGTCACCACGAGATCGAAGTAGTCGAGCCCGCCGCGCGAGCCCGCACTGAGCGCACCGTCGACCTCGTAGCCGGCCACCGCCGGCAGGCGCTGCGGCACGGTCTTGTCGCGCAG
>JAYUCN010000898.1:0-3003 GCA_043740335.1 Planctomycetota bacterium | reverse complement strand
GATCGCACGCTTCATGAGACTCGCTCATGTAGGTCGTTCAAGCTGCGTCTTGGGGCAGTTGGACAGTGGATGTCGGAGGTGGAGTGGAGCAAGGGGGGCAAGGAGCATACGGCGCGAATCGCATGTGTGAGGCAAGTTTGCTGACGAGGTCGGCTGGCAACCGCGTGATGGTGAAGGTGAAGCACGTCCGCACCAGTAGCTGCCGGCTGTGCGTCCTGGTTCGATTCTAGACTCAGTGCGTCTAATATCGGAACCGCTGGCGGGGCAGCAGCCCGCCTGGAAGGGATCGCGGGGCAAAGCGCGGGCTGGTTTCGTCGGGCGGACAACCCGTAGGATCGCGCGCCCGCGATGAGCACGAAGAGCCTGTTGGTCGAATTGTTGGTCGAAGAACTGCCACCGAAGTCGCTGAAGAGGCTCGGCGAGGCGTTCGGCAGCGTGCTCGCGGAGAGCTTGAAGGCGCAGGGGCTCGCGGGCAGCGATGCCGTGGTGGTGACGTTCGCGTCGCCGCGGCGGCTCGCGGTGCATGTGACGAAGGTGGCGGCACGCGGCGTCGACAAGGCCGTGCAGCAGAAGCTCGTGCCGGTCAGTGTCGGGCTCGATGCGGCAGGGCAGGCGACGCCGGTGTTGCTGAAGAAGCTCGCGGCCATGGGTGTCGATGTGAGCGTGGTGCCGCAGTTGCAGCGCGCGATCGACGGCAAGGCGGAGACGCTGTTCCTCGACAAGGTCGTGGCGGGTGTGCTCCTCGCCGAAGGGCTGCAGACGGCGCTCGACGAGGCGCTCCAGAAGCTGCCGATCAGCAAGGTGATGACCTACCAGGAGGCCGACGGGTGGACGTCGGTGAAGTTCGTGCGGCCGGCGCACCGGCTCATCGCGTTGCACGGCGCCGACATCGTGCCGGTGAAGGCGCTGGCACTCGTCGCGGGGCGTGAGACGCAGGGCCATCGCTTCGAAGCGAAGACGCCCGTGCTCACAGTGCGTGATGCCGATTCGTACGCGCGACAGCTCGAGGACGAGGGTGCGGTGCTCCCGTCGTTCTCGGCGCGAAGAGCCGAGATCGAGCGGCAGTTGCAGCAGAAGGCCAAGGCCGAGGGCCTCGTGCCCATCGACGACGCAGCGCTGCTCGACGAAGTGACGGCGCTCGTCGAGCGACCGAACGTGCTGCTGTGTCGTTTCGAGTCCGAGTTCCTCGCGGTGCCGCCGGAATGCCTCATCCTGACGATGAAGCAGAACCAGAAGTACTTCCCGCTGCTCGACGCGAAGGGAACGCTCACGAACAAGTTCCTCGTCGTCAGCAACATCCGTCCGACGGATGCGAGTGCGGTGGTGGGCGGCAACGAACGCGTCGTGCGGCCGCGGCTCGCCGACGCGAAGTTCTTCTTCGACCAGGATCGCAAGAAGACGCTCGTGTCGCGGCTGCCGGGTTTGGCGAAGGTCGTCTACCACAACAAGCTCGGCACGCAGGGCGAACGCGTCGAGCGTGTGCGCGCGATCGCGCGCGGCATCGGCGAGAAGCTCGGTGGTGCGGTGCTGGCGACCGCGGCCGACCGCGCGGCGATGCTCGGCAAGACCGACCTTCTGACCGACATGGTCGGCGAGTTCCCCGAGCTGCAGGGCATCATGGGCGGCTACTACGCGCGCCATGACGGGGAGCCGGTCGAGGTCGCGGCTGCGATCGAGGACCATTACAAGCCGCGCTTCGCCGGCGATGTGCTGCCGCGTGGGCCGCTCGGTTTGGTTATCGCACTTGCCGACAAGCTCGAGACACTGGTCGGCCTGTTCGGCATCGGGCAGGTGCCGACGGGCGACAAGGACCCGTTCGGGCTGCGGCGGCACGCGCTCGGCGTGATCCGCATGCTCGTCGAGCGCGAACTGCCGCTGCGTCTCGACGAGTTGATCGCGCTCGCGGTGCCGGCGTTCGGTGCGTTGATCACGGATCCGGCAGCGGCACTCACGGAGTTCGTGTTCGATCGCCTGGCGACGACGCTGAAGGACCAGGGCTACACGGCGCAGGAAGTCGACGCGGTCGTGAGTCTGCGGCCGCAGCGGCTCGCCGACGTGAACAAGCGATTGGCCGCGGTGCGCGCGTTCGCAGCGCTGCCCGAAGCGGCGTCGCTCGCGGCGGCCAACAAGCGCATCGGCAACATCCTGAAGAAGAGCGAAGTGCTTGTCGGCACGACGGTGCGCGAAGCGCTGCTGCAGGATGCCAAAGAAAAGGAACTGCACGGCGCACTCACGAAGGTCGCAGGTGTCGCCGGTCCGAAGTTCGACGGCGGCGACTACCAGGGCGCGCTGAAGGAGTGTGCCGCGTTGAAGGCACCCGTCGACGCGTTCTTCGACACGGTCATGGTGAACGCCGAGGACGCAGCACTGCGCCAGAACCGTCTCGCGCTGCTCGCCCAACTGCACGCGCTCATGAACCGCGTCGCCGACCTGTCGCGGCTAGCGGTGTGAACGTGAGTGTGCAAGTAGCTGCACTCGCAGCACTGCGAGCCATCCTGCGCATCGGCGTTGCAGGGTTCGGCCTGCTGATCGTCAGCATCGCTCTCGCCTGCTTGCTGCTGCCAGACACCATCTACTCGGACGATCACGACCGGCCCGCGCGCGCCATCGAAGTGCTGTTGAGTCTTGGCACGCTCGGCCAAGGCTTGCTGCTACTTCTGTCGCCGCGTTGGCTCGCGCAACCATTGCCAACGTTCGTAGTGTTGCTCGTGGATACACTCACCATGATCGGCGTGATGACCTGGCGAGCCGAGTGGACGAGCCTTCGCGTGCTCGCCCTGTTCGTCGCCGTGATCACGCTGCAGTGCGTCTTCGTCGCGAAGGCCCGTAGGGATCTTGGCAGGGCGAGCCCGTAGCAGCGCCGGCTCATCCCCTTCGGCGGCGACGACCGTGGTCTCTGCCTGAGTCAATCCAAAGCCATGTCGAAACCCCGGAAGCCGCTTGTTTGCTGGTCCGGACGGCAGCGGTCATTTTATATCCGCGGTGTTTCCCAGGATCGTGCAG
>JAYUCN010000897.1:0-7316 GCA_043740335.1 Planctomycetota bacterium | reverse complement strand
TGCTCGCCGGTGCAGCGGCGGCGGTGCCACCGGCAGCGCCCACGTCGATCACCGCGATGACCGAACCGACCGGCACGACGTCACCTTCTTTGCAGCGCAGCTCGGCGATGACGCCCGTGAACGGCACCGTGATCGTCACGGTCGCCTTGTCCGTCATCACCTCGACGAACTCGTCTTCTTCCTTCACGGCCTGGCCGGCCTTCACCTTCCAGCTCACGATCTCGCCCTCGGCGATGCCTTCGCCGATGTCGGGCAGTTTGAATTCCTTGCGTGCCATGGTCTGTGACTCCTGAATGCGTGGGGGTGTGGTCGGTGGCTGTGCGGCACAGCGGCTGGCCGCAGTTGCTTGCATGTGCTCAGTGTTGTCGGCGCCAGCCGCAAAGAAACGCTGAGCGGAGGGAAGCCCTGGGCTTCCGGCCGCTCACCAGACGAAGGTCTTCTCGATGCCGGCCGCGACGCGCTTCACGTCGGGCATGTAGAGCGGTTCGAGCGTGTAGGGGAACGGCGTGTCGAAGCCGGCGACGCGCACGACCGGGCCTTCGAGGTACTCGATGCACTTCTCGGCGACGATCGCCGACAGCTCGGCGCCGTAGCCGCAGGTCTTCGGGGCTTCGTAGACGATGACGCAGCGGCCGGTCTTCTTGACCGACGCGAGCACGGCCTGTTCGTCGAGCGGGACCAGCGTGCGCAGATCGACGATCTCGACGCTGCGGCCCGCCTTCGCAGCTTCTTCGGCGGCCTGCTCGCAGACGTGCACCATGGCGCCGTAGCAGAGCACCGTCACGTCGGTGCCTTCGCGCGCGACTCTGGCCTTGCCGATCGGCACGACATGTTCGCCGAGCGGCACCTCGCCCTTGCCGTGACGATAGATGCGCTTTGGCTCCAGGAACATGACCGGGTCCTCGTCGCGGATCGACGCGATGAGCAGACCCTTCGCATCGGCCGGCGTGCTCGGGATCACGACCTTGAGGCCCGGCGTGTGGCAGAAGTAGGCCTCGCTCGACTGGCTGTGGTAGTGGCCGCCGCGGATGCCGCCGCCGTACGGCGAACGGATCACCATCGGGCACGTGTACTCGCCGCCGCTGCGGTAGCGCATCTTCGCGGCTTCGCTGACGATCTGGTCGAAGGCCGGATAGATGAAGTCGAGGAACTGGATCTCGGCGATCGGGCGCATGCCGTAGACGGCCATGCCGATCGCGGTGCCGATGATGCCGCACTCGGACAGCGGCGTGTCGAAGCAGCGCTTCTCGCCGAACTCGTCGAACAGACCCATCGTCGCGCCGAACACGCCGCCCTTCTTGCCGACGTCCTCGCCGAACACGACCACGCGGTCGTCGTTCTTCATCTCGGTGCGCATCGCGTCCGTGATCGCCTCGAGCAGCGTCATCACCTTGAACGTGGCCTTGGCGTCGCCGGTCTTGCTGTGGGTCGCAGTCATGTCAGTTCTCGGTTCGTTGGGCGCTCGAGTTCACGACGCCGCACTACAAGGGGAAGGCGCCGATGTCGGCGCCGACGCCACCCTTCTCCATGAGATCGTGCAGTTGCTGCCGCTGCTCCTTGAGCTGTGGCGTGAGGTTCATGTAGACGTCGTCGAACAGCGTCTCGGGGCCCGGCAGTGGCAGCGCCTCGGCCTTCGTCACGGCCGCGGCGATCGCCGCCTTGGCGCCCTCGACACACTGCTGCTCGAACGCTTCGTTCCAGAGCTGCTTGTGCTTCAGGTACTGCTGGAAGCGCGCGATCGGGTCCTTCGCCTTCCACGCCTCGAACTCCTTGCCATCGCGGTAGCGCGCAGCGTCGTCGGAGCTGCTGTGCGAGGCGATGCGGTAGGTGACGGTCTCGACGAGCGTGGGGCCATGGCCCTTGCGCGCGCGATCGACCGCCTCCTTGCAGACGCGGTAGACGGCGAGGATGTCGTTGCCGTCGACGCGCACGCCCGGCATGCCGTAGGCCTCGGCCTTGATCGCCATCGACTCGCTCGCGGTCTGCCTGCTGCTCGGCACCGAGATCGCCCAGCCGTTGTTCTCGACGACGAAGACGACGGGCGCCTTGTAGACGGCGGCGAAGTTGAGGCCGCTGTGGAAGTCGTTGCTGCTGGTGCCGCCGTCACCGCAGAAGGTCATGAACACGGTGTCGTCGCCGCGCATGCGCGCCGCCATGCCGGCACCCGCCGCGTGCGTGAGTTGCGTGCCGATCGGTGAACTGATCGAGACGAAGTTCGCCTGGCGGAAGCTGTAGTGCACGGGCATCTGGCGGCCCTTGCTCGGGTCGCCCGTGTTGCCGAACCATTCGCTGACGATCATGTGCAGCGGCACGTCGCGCAGCAGCAGGATGCCGGGCTGCCGGTAGGCGGGGAACAGCCAGTCGCTGTCCTTCAGCGCGTAGGCGGCACCGAGGTGGGAGGCCTCCTGGCCCGTCGACTGCAGGTAGAAGCCGATGCGACCCTGCCGCTGGAGCGCGAGGCCGCGGTCGTCGAGTGCGCGCGTGGCGACCATGAGCCGGTAGAGCTTCTGGAGCTCCGGCCCCGGCAGGTTCGGGTCCTTGCCCTTCTGGGCCTTGCCATCCTGGTCGAGGATCGTGAGCAGTTCGAGGCTCATGCGTGCGTGGTCTCACTTGTAGCGGCGAGTTCGCGGCGTTGGCGCAGCATGCCGGCGATGTAGAACTCGGCGGCCTTGTAGCTGGAGCGGACGAGAGGACCGGCGGCCACGTAGAGGAAGCCCTTCTTCTGCGCGCGCTGCTCCAGGGCCTTGAAGCGCGCTGGCGTCAGGTGGTCCTTGACGGGCAGGTGCAACAGCGTCGGGCGCAGGTACTGGCCGAACGTGACGACATCGACGCCGTGCTCGCGCAGGTCGTCCATGGCCTGTTCGATCTCGCGTTCGCTCTCGCCGAGGCCCAGCATGATCGACGACTTGGTGACGATGCCGGGGCGCAGGACCTTCGCGGTGCGCAGTGTTCGCAGCGAGTTCACGTAGCTGCAGCGGTGGTCGCGCACGCGCGGTGTGAGGCGCAGCACGGTCTCGAGGTTGTGCGCGTAGACGTCGGGCTCGGCGGCGAGCACGGTCGCGATCTGCTGCTCGGTGCTGTGGGTGTCGTTCGCGAGCCAGTCGCCGACGAGCGCCTCGACCAGCATGCCCGGGCTGCGGCGCTTGATCGCGCGGATCGTCGCGGCCACGTGGTTGGCGCCACCGTCGGGCAGGTCGTCGCGGTCGACCATCGTCAGCACCACGTACTTGAGGCCCATCGCGACGCACGCTTCGGCGACCTTGTCGGGTTCATCGTGGTCGACGGGGTTGCCCTGGCTGTGGGTCTTGACCGCACAGAACCTGCATCCCCGTGTGCAGGTGTCGCCGAGCACCATGAACGTCGCCGTGCCCGACGCCCAGCACTCACCCAGGTTGGGGCAACGCGCTTCCTCGCAGACCGTGTGCAGGTGGCGCTCGCGCAGCACCTTTTCCAGTCGCGCCACGGTCGGGCCGGCCGGGATCGGCACCTTCAGCCAGGCCGGCTTCTCGCCCGGGGTGATGCGCTTGTGCAGGATCGAGGACATGGCGGGGGACGGCTGCGGAGGCGCGGAAGAGTAGGGAACGGGAGGCCGGGACGCCAATTGGATACCGGCGAGCATGCCGCCACATGGGGTGGTTGCGCAGTCCCATCGCGGGGCCAAGTGGAGCGGTGGCAGCGCGGAGATTGCAGTGGTCCATTCTACGGGCAACTCGTGGCGACCAGGGCCGAGCAGTACAAGACGCAGGCGATCACGACGATGGTCCCGAACGAACACGACGCCCGCCGCGAACCGTCACCGCGAGCGCTTCGACCCGGCTGGGCCTTGGCCGCGATCCTGCTCCTGGGCGCTTTGCTGCGTGGCCTCTACTTCGCCGAGTTCGCCGACTCGCCCGAGGTGGTGGCACCCGCCCTCGATGCCGCGTTCCACGACCACTGGGCGCGGGCTCTGCTGAGCGGCGATTGGTCACCGCCGCGGTTCTTCGCCGACCCGGAAATCCACACGACGCCGTACTTCCGCCCACCGGCGTACCCGTTCTTCCTGGCGGCGATCTACGCCATCACGGGCGGCAGCCCGCTCGGCGCTCGCGCGCTCCAGATGGTGCTGGGTCTCGTCAACGTCTGGCTGGCCTTCCGGCTGGGTCGGGCGCTGTTCGACCGGACGGTCGGTTTGCTTGCTGCTGCCGGCATGGCGTGCACGTGGACGTTGCTCTACTTCGAAGGCGAACTGCAGGCACCCGTGCTGTTGGTCACGCTGGCTCTGAGCTCGGCGCTGGTCTGGCTGCGGTGGTGGCACCGCGGCGGTTGGCTGCTCAGTGTCGGCACCGGGTTGTTGCTCGGAGTGTCGGCGCTGGCGCGACCCAACGCGCTCGTGCTCGTGCCCGTGGTCTGGCTGTGGGCACTGTGGGTCGTGCGCGGACGGCGCTTGCCCGGGCGCCTGCGCTCGACGCTGCTTGGCATGCCCCTCGGTGTGCTGGTCGCAATTGCGCCGACGACGATCCGCAACTACGTCGTCGCCGGCGACTTCGTCCTGATCACGTCCAACGGCGGCGTCAATCTGTACATCGGCAACAACGAACGGGCCGATGGCTTCACGGCGCGCATCCCGATCCTCGGTGACCTGGCCGCCGTGCAGGGTTGGACCTGCTTCGACCAGCCCGCGATCGTGCGCGGCGTCGAACGGCTCGAGGGTCGGCCGCTCGCCGCGTCCGAAGTCTCCCGCTTCTTCGCCCGACGGGCCTTCGACTTCCTCGTGACGAAGCCCGGTTCGGCCCTGGCGCTGGCCGCCCGGAAGGCCGCCCTGTTCTGGGGGCCCCTCGAAGTCGCCAACAACCGCGAACTCGAGCTCGTGCGCGAGAACTCGTCGGTGCTGCGGTGGCTGCCGACGTTTCCGTGGGTGCTGTCGCTCGCCGTGATCGGTGCCGCGATGCTGCTGCGTGACCTGCGGCGCACGCAGCGCGACCACCGCTTCGACTTCGTCGTGCTGTTCGCCAGCATCGTGCTGGTCGACTTCGCGTCGCACTTGCCGTTCTTCGTCGCCGGCCGCTACCGGGTGCCGATCCTGCCGTGGCTCTGGCTCTGCGGTGCCTACGGCGTGAGCCGTGTGGCAGGTCTGCTGCGCGCGCGCCGCTGGCGCAGCGCTGCCGGTTGGGTGACGGCGTGGTTGCTGCTGCTCGCCGGTGCGCACGTTCGCTTCGTCGACTACGCGCCCGACCGTGGGCAATGGCACTTCCAACGCGGTGACGCCTTGCGCATGGTCGGCGATCTCGAGCACGCGACCGCCGAGTTCCGCCTCGCGATCGCCTCGGCGCGTACGCCTGATCCCATGCCGCACAACAATCTCGGCGCCGCCTTGCTGAGCCAGGGCCGACTCGCCGAAGCGATCGTGAGCTTGCGCGAGGCCGTGCGTCTCGACCCGGCCTACGTGCACGCGCGCCAGAACCTCGCCTTGGCCCTCGCCAATGCCGGGCACGACGACCTGGCCCGGCCCGAATTCGAAGAGGTGTTGCGACGCGACCCGGCCAGCACCAAGGCTCGGATCCAACTCGGCGCGATCCTGGTTCGGCTGGGCCTCGCCGCCGAGGCGGTGCCGCATCTCGAAGCAGCGGCCCGCGCGGTGCCACGTGACTCCGCCGTGCGGTATCTGCTGGCGATGGCCCTGCTGGATACCAGTCGTGGCAGCGACGGTCGTGCGATCCTCGAAGGCATCCAGCGTGGCGAGCCGCGCTTCGCCGATGCCCGCGTCGTGCTGGCGGAACTGGCGGCGCAGGCCGGCGAGCGCGACCGCGCCGTGCGTTTGCTCGAAGAGGCACTCGCCGCCGAGCCCGGTCACGAAGGCGCGCTGGCGCTGCGCGAACGGCTGCGCTGATTGGCTGCTATCGACGTCGGATCCGCACCTCCGACTGGTGCGGCTGCGCTGTCGCCTGGGTGACGATCGTCCGTCGATCGCCGTCGCTCTGCCGCCGATCTCGCGTGCGCGCGCCGGGAACCGTGCGGTTCCGCAGCGAGAAACGCTCGGCATGGCATGTGCACGATCGCATGCAGCCCCTCTCGGCTCCGACTCGGCGAGGCACATGCTCGGTATTCGATTGCTTGCGGTCGTTCTCTTCTTCCCTGTTCTCGCGGAGCGCGCGGCAGCTCAGGCCATCCACCGCGTCGGCCTCGGCTTCGCCCCCACGATCCAGGCGGCGATCGATGCAGCCGCGCCCGGCGATGTCGTGTTGATCGACGCCGGCGTCTATCCGGGCTTCGCGGTCGACAAGTCACTGACGATCACTGCGGTGCCGTCCGCCTTGGTGCAGGTCGTCACGGCCGGAACGGTGAGCATCACGTTGCCGCCCTCTGGCCGCGTGCATCTCGGTGGCCTCGACGTCCAGGCGGGTGCCACTTCGATCACGGGCGGCATCGTCTCTTTGGAGCGCTGCACGTTGCGCACGGTCACGGGACTGCGCCTGGTCGGCTGCTTCGCTGCCCTGCGCTGGTCGTCGGCCTTGGCGACGAACGGCAGCGGCGTGCTGGTCAAGAACGCGCATCTGCACGCCAGCGATTGCACCTTCAGCACGGCGGCCGGGGGCGTCACCGGCATCGTGCATGGTGCCGTGAAGATCGCAGGCGTCTGCACCTGCAGCCTGTCGCAGTGCAATCTCGTCGGCGCCTGGCCGAACACGGTGCTCCTGCCGTACCCGAGTGTGGCGCTGCACGTGGCGGCAGTCAGCGCCGCGACCGAACGCGTCTGGGTCGACGACTGCAGTCTGATCGGAGGATTCTCACCGACTGGCCAGCTCGGCCCCGCGGTGCTGTCACCGGCCAGCCCGGCGCCTGCGCCGCTGCGGTTGCATCGCTGCGCGATCGCGGGTGCGATCAAGGGCGCCGTGAATGTTGGCCCGGTCACCGGCTTGCGCACGTCGGTCGACATGCAGATCGGTGCCACGTTCACGACGACGATGCTGGGCGAACCCGGCCACCTGCTCATCCTGTACCTCGCCCTCGATATTCTCGGCCCGGGCCAGGTCCCTCAGGTCGAACAGCCGGCCCTCGGTCTGATCGGCCTCGAGATCCTCGGCTTTGCCTTGGCCGATGCGCAGGGTACGGCCAGCTTCCCGGTGGCGGTGCCGAACAACGTGGCGCTGCGGCACCTGCCGGTGTGGTGGCGCGGCATCGATCTTCTCCCCGTGTTGCCGTGGCAGGCGACGCCCGCGTTCGTCACGGTCGTGCAATGATCCGGGCTTTGGCGGAAGTCGCTACGACATCCGCCAGGCGTTGACGAACGACAGCAGGCGGTGCTGCACCCAGGCACCCAGCAGTTGGACCCGCGCCGG
>JAYUCN010000896.1:0-3007 GCA_043740335.1 Planctomycetota bacterium | reverse complement strand
TGGCGCCCAGGTCCATGGCGGCCTCGCAGCGGAAGCGCGGCAGCGTCAGCGTCACCTGCCGAATCTGCCAACCAGCCTGCACGCCTGTCCTCGACGTCCGCAGCGACAGCGCCGTCACGGCCTGTTCGATGGTGCCGTTGCCGCGCGGCAGCGCCATGACGAGGCCGAAGCGCGAGTCGACGTAGGGCAGCCAGAGAACCTGCATGTCCTCGGTCTCCGCGAGCGAGTGCTCGTGCACCTGGTGCATGCATGGCACCTTCACTTCGGTGCCATCCGCCAGCACGAACGGGCCGTCCTGCGTCGCCGCTTCGGCGAATGGTGAAGACCAGTTCGCGTGGAAGTAGACGGCATTCGTGAGCACGAGTCGCGGCGCTGGCACGAGCAGACCCGGCGACAGGAGATCGGGAATGCGGCCCTTGGTGGCCGCCGCGATGCGCGCGTTGACGAGCTTGCACGCGCCGGCCACGTCGTGATCGAAGTCGACCGCGGCAACCTCGGCGCCGAACACCTTCGCCACAGCCGCGAGGTAGTCGGCGCGCACCGGGTGGCCCGCCTGCAGCCAGATGTCGTCCGCGATCGCCACCTCGATGCGCTCGCCCGGCTCGCGCAGGCGCGCGATGAGCTGCGCGGTCGCGGCGGCCACTTCTGCCTGGGTCCAATCGCCGACATGCAGCAGGTTGGCCAGTTCGCGCCAGGTCTCCTCGCGCGCCCCATGCATCGCCATGAGCAGCGTGACAGCGACGCTGGCTGGCGACACGCAGGCACCGCCTTCCTTGGCAGGCAGCCGACCCAGCAGGTCGGAACCGAACGTGTCGATGGCGACTGCCAAGGCCCTGGCGTCGTGCCGCGACGTTCTGGATGTGTCCTGGGCGATGGCGAACGGAGTCAGAAGGGCGAACACGACAGGTCGGAGCAATCGCATGCAGTACCTCGCGGGGGGAAGGGCGGGCGCCCAACGAGCTCGCACGCTTCCGGTTCCGCGGCGAACGGACATTTCCTCGAGATCGCGACCGTCGGGAGCAGCCGCGACCGACCGTCAGCGACTGCCTTCACAGACGAACGCGCCCCACAGTCCGGGCAAGCCTTCGCCGGCGGTCGAGCGGGCGCGCGCAAGCGCACGCAGTTGGGCAGCACGCAGCGCGGTCGCAGGTTCCCGCTTGCCGGCGAACAGCTCGCGGTAGAAATCGGCCATCAGTGCCGCGGTCGCGGCGTCGTCGACGCGCCACAGCGACGTGATCGTCGCGCGCGCGCCCGCGATGTGCAGAGCTCTACGCAGGCCGAGCAGGCTCTCGCCGGCGAACGGCTTGCCGAGGCCGGTCTGGCACGCGGACAGCACGACGAGGCGACACGCACCGAGGTCGAGGAACGCCGCTTCGTCGACGGTCAGGATGCCGTCGTCGGTGCCGGGAACATCGTTCGCGCCCGCGAGGGCGATGCCCGCAGTGATCACACCGACACCATGCTCGTGGCCGCAGAAGCCGTGGGTTGCCAGGTGCAGGTACGTGGCCTGGCCGACGAGTTCGCGCAGACGCGCTTCGGTCGTCTCGTGGCCGCGCACCACGGTGCATCGGATGTCGTCGCACGCCGCGGCCAGATCCTGCAGTTCCTGCGCGGCGAACGGCAGCGGCGAGAACGGTCGCGGCACACCGCGGAGGGCGGCGAACGGTTCGGCACCACTGCCGTAGGCGATGTCGCCAAAGGCGACCATCGATGGCTCTTTGGCGACCACCGCTGGCCGCAACAGGTCCGTCGCGTTCTGCAGATAGGAGATCTCCAGTTCCTCGACGAGGTACCCCCCGGCGCGCGTGCCGGGCAGCGTTTCGAAGGGCAGCGTCGCCAGCGTGTCGTCGGGACTGATCCACAGCCGGTGGCAGTTGCCGAGGGCCTTTGCCAGCGGTGCGATTACGCGTTGCCGAGCGGCCTCGGCCACAGCCCGCGTCGTCTACGCGGCGCCCGCACGCACGCTCCGCGAAGCCAGCAGCACATGCGAGTCGACGGCCTGCGCGATCTCGGCCGCTGGACCGATGTCGACACGTTGCACGCCGCCCGCTCGCACCACGAACGCGAGGTAACGGCGCTCGCCGGTCAGCCTCCGCACCAGCAGGTAGTCAACCAGCGCGCCGTCGGCAGGCAACGCAGCCTGCAGGCGCGCGACATCGATCACCGCCGGCACAGTCGTCGCCTTGCTGACCATGGTCGCAAGGCGATCGCGTTCACTCAGCATGCCGGCATCGTCGCGCCCCATGGCGATCTCGCCCGCGATCTGCTGCAGGCGACGCAACCGGGCCACGCCTTCGCGATCCTGCCGCGCCACCGCCTGCTTCTGCAGGATGCCGCGCGCGACCTGCCCCTTCCACGCGAGCAGGCAGCGATAGAGTTCGGCGGGGGAACGCACCTCCGGCTGCTCCGCCGACCATTCGAGCAGGAGCTCGAGGTCCTGGCGGTGGCGCGCCACCGTGTCGAGCCGCTCCTGCTCGGAGAGTGCCGGCAGCGTTCGTTCCAGCAGCTCGGCGAACAACGCGAGATTCGTCGTCACCTGTTCGATGGCACCCGCGACGTCGCCCTGCGCGTACAGACTCCTGGCCAGCAGGTTGCGCCCCGCATGCACGGTTGCACTCGCGACGACGCCCTGGGTCGCGGCGCTGGCCAGTGCCTCGCGCAACACGGCGATGGCCTCCTCGTGGCGGTCGTTCTGCGCCAGCATGTCACCGTGCGTCACCTGCAGGCCGACGAACGCGACCTTGGCGAGGCCGTTCGCTTGCGCTCGCTCCATGCCGAGCGTCGACTGCGCGAGGGCAGCGGCACGTTCCCCTTGCAGTGCCAAGATGCTTGCGAAGCTGCTTCGCCAGGCTGCTTCGCTGTTGCCCGGGGCCTGTCGTTCGGCAATTGCGAGCGCCCGCTCGAGGTGGCTGCGGGCAGACACCAGGTCACCTCGCAAGCGCAGGAGCCAGCCGAGTGCCATCTCCGCGGCCCCCACGGCCTCGCCCATGAGCTTGCTGCCCTCGGC
>JAYUCN010000895.1:0-7331 GCA_043740335.1 Planctomycetota bacterium | reverse complement strand
GGCAGGTGGAAGCGCCAGCAGAGCGCCTTTGCCGCGGCGAGTCCCACGAGCAGGCAGCCGATCATGCCAGGGCGGTGCGTGACGGCGACCGCCGAGAGGTCCGCGGGCGTGATGCCCGCTTCGCGCAGCGCCTGCTCGACGATCGGCAGGATACGTTCCGTGTGCGAACGGCTGGCGACTTCGGGCACGACGCCGCGCCAGCGTGCATGCAACGCGATCTGCGAATGTACGACGTTGCTGAGCACGGTGCGACCATCACGCACGACGGCCGCCGCCGTCTCGTCGCAGGAGGTCTCGATGCCGAGGATGAGTTCGCTCACGCGGGCGAACATGCTACCCGGCGCGCCGCGGACGCCGCCTGTTTGTCCGGCCCCACGGAACGTCGACCCGTCAGCGCTTGCCGACCGCGAAGTGGTGGCTCTCCCACCATGGCCCGGCCCAGTAATCCTCCTCGGCGCGCAACACGACGCCGCCGCCGGCGGCGATCGCCGCTTTGATGTCCGCCATCTTCGTGACGTACATCTCCATGTGCCGTTCGCCGGGCGGCTCGACGGCTGGCGCCATCGGGGCAGGATTCGCCACCCGTTCCGCGGTCGGGATCTGGAAGAAGGCGAGCCCACCGGGGCGCAGCACGCGCAGGAACTCACGAATGTAGGACAGGGCGTAGTCGGGTCGCATGTGCTGCAGCACGATCGCCGTCTGCACGAAGGCGAAGGCACCGTCGGCGAACACCGACAGGTCGGGGCGCGCATTGCAGACGTAGCGCACGGCCTCGCCGTGGCGGTTCTTCTGCCGCGCCAGCTCGATCATCGGGGCACTGATGTCGACGCCGGTCGTGCTCGTGAAGTGCGGCGCCAGCGCCTGCGTCAGGCGGCCGATGCCACAGCCGAAGTCGAGCGCGTCGCCCTTTGGGACCTCGATGCCGTGCAGGCCGAGCCAGCTGCCGAGCCACGCGACGTAGTCGAGGCCGGTGCGGAAGAACTCGTCCTCGTCCCACTTGCCGCCCTCCTTGCCCGCCTCGGTGAGGATCGCCCACATCGGGTCGGTCTTGCCGAGGTTCTCCCAGTTGCGGCGCAGGCGATCGAGGTTCATCTACTTGTCCTTGCCGGGCTCGGTCGTCGTGGTGGTGGCACCAACGATGCGGTTGCGCAGCGTCGACACCGCCTGCGCGAGCTGCGGGTCCTCGGCGACAGTCGGTGGCCCAGGCACCTGCACGCCATGGCGTGCGGCGACGGCGGTGAACGCCGCCAGGTAGACGGCCGGTGGCTCGTGGTCGCCGAGCCTCTTGTCGATGGCCAGACGCTGTTCCTTGGTGACCGAGACCACCACGTCGGGCGGGATGCCGCCCGTGTCGGCCGCGGCGGTGGCGCCATCGGGCAGGTGGTGGCGTTCGATCTTGCGGCCGTTGGGCGTCAGGTAGGCCCCGGTCGTCAGCTTGAGCCGGAAGTCGTAGTCCTTCCAGGTGTAGACCGTGTTCACGAAGGCCTTGCCGTAGGTGCGCTCGCCGACGATCGCGGCGCGGGCGTGATCCTGCAGCGCACCCGCGAGCACTTCGGAGGCACTCGCCGATGCCTCGTTGACGAGCACGACGAGCGGCAGATCGGGGAACAGGCAGAGCTCGGCCTTGGCCTCGTAGCGCTCGACGACTTCGCTGCTGCGCCGCTGCTGCGACACGATGAGGCCCGTTGGCAGGAAGGCATTGGCGATCGCGATGCACTCGTCCAGACTGCCGCCGCCGTCGAACCGCAAATCGAGGACGAGACCGCGCAGGGGAGCAGAGCGCTGCAGAGCCGCGATCGCATCGACGAGCTGCTTGCCTCCGCCGGGATGGAAGTCGGCGACGTGGACGTAGGCCAGCCCCGAGCCCGGATCGACGAAGTGGGCCCACTTGACGCAGCTCTTCTGGACGTCGCCGCGGCGCACGGTGAACTCCACTGTGCCGTCGTCGCGCCGGCACTGCAGGCGGACCTCGGTGCCCGCGTGGCCGCGCACGAGTTCGGCGACGCGGCGTCGGCGATCCGCAGTGTCCAGCGCCAGCCCATCGACGGCGACCAAGCGATCGCCCGGCCGGATGCCCGCGCGCTCCGCGGGACCGCCGGGGAACGGGTAGTAGACGACGATCTCGTCCTCGTGCGCCGCCATCTCCAGCCCGACACCTTCGTAGTGGCCCGTGTTGTCCTCTTCGTACTGTCGCACCTCGCTCGGCGCCACGTAGCGGCTGTAGGGATCGAGGGACCTGACCATGCCGGTGATCGCGCGATCGAGCAGCCTGCCGCCTTCCTGCGGATCGACGTGCGAACGCAGGATCTCCCGGTAGACCAGCTGGAGCGCCGCACCCTGCGGTTCGGGCAGATCGGCGATGTGCCGACCACCGAGCATGATGCCGACCGCGAAGGCCGCGGCGATCAGCATCCAGTTCGCGATCAGGAACCAGAGCGGCAGCCGCGGTTGCTGTTGCATCGGCGCATCGTATTGTCAGAGGGAATGGCGCGCATTCTCGTCGTCGACGACACCGCCCAGAACCTGACGCTCATCGAGCTCTATCTGCGCGGCACCGAGTTCGAGGTCGTATCGGCCGGCAACGGCCACGAGGCACTGGAACTCTGCCTGCAGCAGGCGTTCGAACTCATCCTGCTCGACGTGGTGATGCCCGGGATGGACGGTTTCGAAGTCTGCCGGCGCTTGAAGAACGATCCGCGTACGGCCTTCGTGCCGGTCATTTTCCTGACCGGGCGGCTCGGCGACGAGTCCGAGAAACTCGCCGCCTACCAGCTCGGTGCGGTCGACTACATCCAGAAGCCCATCCATCGCGAGGAGCTGGTGGCGCGCATCCGCGTGATGTTGCGCCTCGAGAACGCACGGTCGCGGCTCGACCGCGAGAACGCGTCGCTCCGTGGTCAGCTGGGGCGGGTGCAGGCGACGCTCGGGGAAACGGCGGAGAAGTTGTGCGATCTGGAGCGGTTGCGACAGGAGTCCGGGGCCGGCCAGGAACCCATCCTGCTGCTCGTCGACCACGAACTGCGGGTGGTGTCGGCGGACGCCGCCATCGGCGCACTCCTGGGCGGTGTGGTCGTCGGCGAGTTGCTCACGAGCTGCGGGCACGCCGCCGCGCGCCTGGCCAGACTCGTGGTGGACGGGGCCCGCACTGCTGACCTGGCGTTGCCGGCGGCCGAAGGAGCACCGCGCGTGGTCGTTGTCTCGGTGCGCGAGATGCCACAGGGAGCGCGCCTCGTACTCGTGCAGGACGTGACGGGGATGCGCGCCGTCGAGCGGCGCATCACGGAGCGGGCGCCGGCCGAGCTCGCGGAGGGCATGGCCCAAGGTCAACGGCCCGAACGCGGCTACACGATGACCGACTTCGTCGGCCGTTCGGCCGCGGTCGAAGAACTGACAGACCGCGTCGCGCGCCTGCGGCAGACGCGATCGACGGTGCTCATCTACGGCGAGAGCGGTACCGGCAAGGAGCTCGTGGCGCGCGCGCTGCACTTCGACGGCCAGAACCGCAGCGCGCCGTTCATCCCGCTGCACTGTGGCGCGATTGCGCCGGAACTCGTCGAGAGCGAGCTGTTCGGCCACGAGAAGGGCGCGTTCACGGGGGCGCAGCAGAGTCGCGAAGGCCTGTTCCGCGCCGCGGACGGCGGCACCATCTTCCTCGACGAGATCGCCGAGACCTCGCCTTCTGTGCAGGTGAAGCTGCTGCGTGTGCTGCAACGCGGCGAGATCCGGCCGGTCGGCGCCAACCAGCCGCGCATCGTCGACACGCGCATCCTGGCCGCGACCAACCGCGATCTCCTGCAACTCGTGCGCGAGGGGCGCTTCCGCGAGGATCTCTACTACCGCCTCGAGGTCGTGACCCTGCACCTGCCGCCGCTGCGCGAGCACCTGGGCGACCTGCCGCTGCTCGTCGACAACTTCCTGCGCATCTGCAATCGCCGGCACGATCGGCTCGATCGTCCGGTGCGCAGCGTCTCGCGCGGCGCCATGGAGCGCTTGCTCGCCTATCCATGGCCCGGCAACGTGCGCGAGCTCGAGAACGTGATCGAACGCGCTTTCGCCTTGGGCGTCGACGAAGTGTTGCAGGAGGAGGATCTGCCGCGACACGTCGTGCGCGGGCTGCCCGCTCTGGGGCCGACTCCGGTGCAGCGGCCGTCCACGGCCGCGCCTGCTCGCACGGAGCCCGTTGCCAAGGGCGCCTTGGTGGGCGGCAATCCTGTGGACCTGAAGAGCCAACACGAAGCCCTCGAACAAAAGGCCATGCAGCAGGCCCTGCGCGACTGCGACGGTGACAAGGCCGCAGCGGCGCACCAGCTCGGGATGTCGCGCAGCACGTTCTACCGGCGTGCAAAGGAACTGGGGCTCTGAGCGCGCGCACCCGCGGCGGTGGCGCTCACTGGACTCGGTTCACGCGCATTGCGTGGCTGCGCAATGGTCGAATACGTGAAAGCCCCTGGCGGATGTTGCCGGCATCGCGAGGTAGGATTGCGCGCCCGAAAAGCAGGAATGCTCCCGCCTGCCTGGCTCCTTGGTCCTCGTGCCCTCATCGACACCATGTCCCATTCCTCGAAAGCAATCGCCAGCGCGCTTGCCCTGGCTGCCGTCGTTCCCGCGCAACTGACCATCGCCGACGGCAACATGAACGTCGTGACCGGCGTGCTGTCGGCGGCAGCCCAGACGCCCCGTACTCTCGATCTTTCGGGCGACGCCCTGGCGATCAACCATGGCTTCGAGCACTGGTGGTACTACCGCATCGTCGGTGACCCGCGCGAGTGGAGCCTGCGCAACCTCGGGCCGGTGAGCGAGGGAGTCACCGCGTCCTTGGACCACCTCGATCGCGATTTCGCCGATGTCGACAGCCGTGGCCTGCTGCGGGCCAGCCTGGACATGGACACCTACGACGCGGGACCGGCGAGCGGCGTCGTCATCAGTCGCCTGACGGTGATGAACATCTCGGCTGCACCGATCACGGTGAACCTGTTCTGCTACACGGATCTCGACATCGCGGGCACCTTTGGCGACGACCTCGCGACGGGCACCGGCAGTTCACATTTCGTGACCGACGCCTCCGGCGTGCAGATCGAAGTCCGGGCGCTCGGCAACGATCGTTCCGACATCGGCCCCTACCCGACCATCCGGGACGTCCTCACCAACACCGCGGTCGACAATCTTGGCAACAACCTGCCGCCGTTCTCCGGGGACTACTCGGGCGCGTTCCAGTGGCAGAACCGGACGTTGCAACCGTTCGAACAGCAGACGTTCACGGTCGTGATCGCCATCGACACCGCGGCGGCGGCCGTGCCGCTCGTCGTGCACTACGGCCGTGGCAATGGCAGCAATGGCGAGATCCACACGCAGACGGTGCCACTGCAGGACAACTCGGCGGTGCGCCAGCTCTCGGTCGAGTTGAAGAATGCACAGCCGAACCAGCTCTACCGCACCGTGATCAGCCTCGCGCCCTACAACGCGCTGCCGTTCATCGGCGGCCTGGACTTCTGGGTGGATCCGTTCGTGGTGATCGGCGTCTGGGGGATCGGCGGCCTGACGTCCGCGACGGGCAAGGCCACCGAGGTGTTCCAGATTCCGCCGACGCCGTACCTGGCCGGTCTCGCGGTCTTCAGCCAGTGCTTCTACCTCGACTTCGCGGCGCCGAACGGGTTCGCCTACTTCACGCCTGGCATGATGATGCGCGTCGGCAAGCTGTGATGCCGCGCCCTGCGGCGTCGGCCATCGGCTGGTGAACCGTCAGACCGACTTGGGCGCGCCGAAAGCACGCGCAGAGGTCCTGGTCGAGCCCGCGCCCGAAGGCGCGTTCTCGATCAGAAGGTGACCGTGATGCCGAATTGGAAGCCGTCGAGCCCGAGGTCGGCGTCGTAGGCGAAACCGAACGCCTTGCCCTTGGCAGGGAACTCGCTGTAGCGGTAGCCCGCGAAGAACGTCACGTCGCGCATGGCGAGCGTGTAGCTGGCGCGCACCTCGAGATCCTGCTGCGTGCCGTCGAAGTCGCCGCTGAGCACGATCTCGGGGGACAGTGCGAAGTCGACGTCGAAGGCGAGGTCGCGCCACGAGGCCTGGAATCGCACGGCCGGATAGAGGACGTCGCCCCCGATCCCCACGTTTTGCCGGCTCAGGCTGTTGTCGGCGCGCGCGTGCAGGTTGATGTCGCGGTGCGCCAGCACACCGCCGGCCGCGAACTGGAGCGACAGCGGGCGCTCGCGCCAGGTCGAGCGGACGTGCAGCAGTGGTTCGAGGTAGCCGATGCGCAGTTCGTCGCCGTCGACCTGCATGCTCACGAGGTCGCCTTGCTGCATGTTGCCCCAGTCGGCGGTGAGGAAGCCGTTGTGGGAGGTGCCCACGTCGATCTTGTAGTAGTCGACGCGGAACCCCGCGAAGCCGTCGCCGATGTCGGCGCGCACGCCGACGTCCTCGTGGTGGTGCTCCTGGCCGAACGTGCGCATGGGCTGTTGGGCGTTGTCCTGCAGGGGACCGCCCGGAGTCGGCTGCGACTGCATGGCGACCTTGCCGTGCAGCTGGTAGACCGCGAGATAGGGCGACACCAGGATCCGCGGCTCGGCCATCACCATCGACGTGCAGGCGGAGAACAGACTCGTCGTGAGCAACGCGGCGAGGGAACGCATGACCCAAGGCTAGGCGCTGCCCCGCCGCGGTGAAAGCGCGGTGGCGCCCGCGGCCTGGATTCGTAGGCTGGTCGCATGCCCGACGCCTTCCTCGAACGCGACTTCAAGGCCTACGAACGATCTCGCCAGGACGATCCCGAGTACAACGCGCTGCGCCTCGGCGTGCGCCGCAAGCTGAAGGCGATGGTCGACGGCGTCGGGAAGGAGGCCAAGGCCCTGGGCACCGATCTGAGCGCGCAGGCGGGGCTGCACCATCCCTACACGTTCAACAGCTACCGCGTGCGCGAACAGCGCGCCTACCTCTGCCGCGGCAGCAAGGAAAGGAAGCAGCTCGCCGCGTTCTTCGGCGAAGCGCTCGGCAAGGACGCAGAGACGCACTACATCCAGACCGTGCTCGAGGTCTGCCTCGACGACCAGATCGTCGAGGCCGCTCTGCGCATCCACCCGCAGGCGTGGTGGGACGGCGAGAACCTCAAGAAGAAGTTGCTGCAGGACGCTGCGCGCATGGACGAGTTCTGCGTGTTGCTGCGCGCGTTGCCGGCCGGCTTCAACCTGAAGCTGCACGACTGGAAGAAGGATCACTGGTGCACGCAGGCCAAGGCCGTCGAGATCAAGGAGATGCTCCAGCACTACACGCCGGGCAACCACTGGCTGCACGTGCAGCGCCAGCTGCCCAAGGAGGACGCGCTGGCGATGGGG
>JAYUCN010000894.1:0-7332 GCA_043740335.1 Planctomycetota bacterium | reverse complement strand
GCCGCTCCTGGCCGACGTGCTGCGCCGCCTCGCCGAGGAGGGCATCTCGATCCGCGACGTGCAGACGATCCTCGAGGCGCTCGCCGACGCCTGCGTCGAGACCAAGGACAGCCGTCAGCTCACGGAGCACGTGCGCACGCGGTTGGCCCGGACGATCGTCGAACCGCACCTCGACGCTGCGGGCACGCTGCACGCCGCGTTCCTCGATCCCGAACTCGAGCGCAACCTCGCCGAAGCACTGGCCGGCAACGATGGCGTCACGAACCTGCCGGCGGGGTTCCTGGGGCGGTTCGTCGACCGCACCGCGGAGGCGCTGTCGGCGATGGCGCGCAGCGGCCGCGATCCTGTGCTCGTCACGCGAGCCAATCTGCGTCCCTTCCTCGCGGAGGCGATCGCGGGCGTCATCCCGAACGCCGCCGTGCTGAGTTACCAGGAGACGACCCCTGCGAAGAAGGTCGAGACCACCCAACGCATCGCCGTCGCGAGCTGAGCCATTCCCATGCTGTTGAAGAGAATCGAAGCGAAGACCCTTCCCGAAGCCCTCGAGCGCGTGCGCAGCGAGTGTGGTACCGATGCGCTCGTCGTCGAGACGAAGGCGACGCGCGGTGGGTACCTCGTCGTGGCGGCGCGACCCGAGGCTGTGGTCGCCAAGCGCGACCAGGGCGGTGCGACGTTCCTGTCGAAGTGGACGCGCGGTTTCCAACCGCTCGCCGAGAAGGCGACGGACTTCGGGCTGTCGGCGACGGTGCTGCGCGCGGTCGAGCGAGCGCTGCTCGGCACGCGCGTCGATCTGTCGCGGCCCGGGGATCCGGCTTTGCCGGCATTGGCGAGTCGGGTGCTGGCGGCACTCGTGCACGTCGAGCCGCGCATCGAGGCCGGGGAAGCGGCGTTCCGCACGTTGGCGGTCGTGGGCCCGACGGGCGTCGGCAAGACGACGACGCTGGCGAAACTCGCCGCGCGCGCGAAGAGGCGCGGCGAACGCGTGGCGATCGTGACGCTCGACACGTACCGCATGGCGGGAGTCGAACAGCTGCGCGCATTCGCCGATCTGCTGGACGTGCCGTTCGAGGTGGCGTTCACGGCCACGGATCTGCGGCGCATGCTGCAGCAACATCGTGATTGCGATCGGGTGTTCGTCGACACGACGGGCCGTAGTCCGCGCAATCAGGAGGCGATGCCGCTGCTCGAAGGGAATCTGCGGGCGGGTGGTTGTTCGACGCTGCTGTGTCTGGCGGCGGGCACGAGGACGCGCGACTGCGAAGTCGTGCTCGCCGCCTACGAACCTCTCGGCATCGATGCAGTGTGTCTGACGAAGTGGGACGAGACGGTGGTGCCAGGGGAATCGGTGGCGGCCGTCGTGGAGAAGGGGCAGCGGCTGTCGCACCTGTGCATCGGGCAGGAAGTGCCGGCGGACATCGTGGTCGCCGATGCGATGCAGATCGCGCAAGCTGCGTTCGACTGCGAAGTCGCGGGAGCGAACGCATGACCGGTGCAACGCAGGCGAAGGGTTTGCTCGTGCCGCGCCCAGCGGTGACGCCGTGGGTCGCGGTCGCGGGCGCGAAGGGCGGCGTCGGCAAGACAACGCTCGCAGTGAATCTCGCGATCCTGCTGTGTCGTGCTGGCTATCGCACGTTGCTCGTCGACTTCGATCCTGGCTGCGGCAATGTCGCGGTGCACCTGCGGCTCAGCAGCCGGCGTGATCTCGAAGACGTCGCGGCGGGTGTGTGTCCGATGCGCGAGGGACTCGTCGATGGGCCGGGCGGCATCAAGGTGCTCATGGGACGATCGGGGTCCACGGCTCTGGCGGGCGGGGACCAGGCGCTCATGGATCATGCACTCATCGCGATCGGCGAGATCGCGAAGGACTTCGATGTCGTGGTGTGTGACACGGGGGCCGGCATCGGGCCGGCGACGTTGTCGGTGGCGGAACGCGCGGATCTCGTGTTGGGGGTGACTACCGCGGATGCGGCGGCGCTCACGGACACGTATGCGTTGTGCAAGGTGCTGCACCTGCGCGGGCAGCCGTTGCCGCAGTTGGTGGTGAATCGCGTGCGGAGTCGCGAGGAAGCGATGCGCACGGCGGGCAAGCTGGGCGCGGTCGTGAAGAAGTTCCTCGACGGCGAGAGCAAGCTGTGTGGTTGGGTCGCGCAGGACGGGTTGGTGGAACTGAGCATCAGCGAGCAGCGGCCGGTGGCGCTGTTCGGACAGGGGCCTGGATTGGAGGACCTGCGCAGTCTGTGCGCGGCGGTGCTGGCGGGGCTGCCGGCGATGACACGCGGGATGGTGGCGGCGGAAGCGCGGTCGGTGCGGTTGCGACCTGGGGTGTAGGGACACGCGTCCGACTGGCTGCGGTGGACGGGCGAGGGGCGACCGTGTTCGAAACTCCGCGCCTGCCCACGTAGCTTGACTGGCAATGCTCGCCGCCCTTCGCCGCTACGTCTCGACCCCGCATCCTGCTGTCGTCGTCGCCCGGTGGGTGCTCGCCGCGGTGTTCCTGCTCTATGGCACCATCAAGTTGACCGGCGGCCAGTTCGTCTACGACTGGCAGCAGCAGACCTTCGTGCGCGGTGGCGAGAACGGGCACACGATCATCTGGTACTTCTTCGGCTACTCGCGCACGTACGGCACGTTCGTCGCTCTCTGCGAGATGGTGCCAGCGCTGCTGTTGCTGTGGCACCGCACCGCGCGGTTGGCGGCACTGGTGCTGTTCGCCGTCGCGACCAACATCGCCGTGATGGACGCCTGCTACGGGGTGCCGTTGCCGGCGACCGCCTCGGTCATCGGCTATGCGCTGGGCTGCGCGGCCCTGCTGTGGCGCGATCGCCGGCAGCTTGCGCGCGGCCTGTTCGCCGACGATTGAACACTGGTGTCGTCTTGCGACTTCGATCAGCCACGGCGAGACCGTGCCGTACGAGCAGCCGCTCCTTGTCTGAACGGGTGAACCCCGGCATCGCGGACATTCGCCGCGCCGGGCTGTCGGCGCGGCGACGACAGCGGCACGGGCCTGAGTCAATCCAAGGCCATGTCGAACCCGCACAAGGCCGATGTTTCCTGGCTTGGACGGCAGCGATCATTTAGTGCGAACGGGCCGGCGATGGCCTTCGAGTCGACGAACCACGCGCACGCCACATTTTCTGTCGGAATCGGCCGCTCGCATTCCACCTGTCGTGTGGCATCCCATCACGACAGCATCTTCCACCGCACCTTCGCGGACCCGACCAACGCAATGGCGATGTTCATGGCGGTGCTGCCTCCTGAACTGGTCAAGGCCATCGATTGATCCACCCTGACCCAGCACTCGACCAAACTCACCGATGCCGCGCTGAGGAACCACTACCCCGACCTGTACTATTCGGTGCGGCTGCGCGATCACGCCTTCGTGCTGATCCTCCTGCCGGAACACAAGTCCGGAGACGACCCCGGCTTCGTGCTGCAGGTCCTGCGCTACGCGCTGGTCGTGTGGGAGATCTGGACGGCCGAACACCCCGACAGCGACGCACTGCCGCCGATCATTCCCGTGCTGTTCCATCACGGCGACCAGCCGTGGCGCAGCCCGACGTCGATCCTCGGCCACCTGGACCTCGGCGGGCTCGCCGCTGTGCGCACGGCGAACCCTGGACTCGCCGCGTGCATCGCATCGCGCCGTCGAGCGTGCCCACAGCGAGCTGTTCGCCGTCGGCGGTGACGGCCACCGCGCTGACAGCCTGCTCGTGCAACAGCGGTTTGCCGATCGGTGTGCGGTGCTCGACGTCCCACAATCGCACCGTGCGATCCGCGGATCCGGAGGCGAGGGTCGCGCCATTGCCACAGAACGCGAGCGACGTCACGGATGCTTCGTGGCCGAGCATCGGCTCACCGAGCGATCCCGCGGCGAGATCGCAGAGGCGCAGGCTGCTCTCCTCCTGGAAGGCCGCGGCGAACCGACGGCCATCGGGTGAGAAGGCCACGGCCGTGATGGAGTCCTCCGGTCCCCGCACTTGCAGCTCGCGCCTGCCGGTCTCGGCGTCGAGAACCTCGAGCGTTCCTGGCCAGGACGAACCGATCACGACGCGCGGCCCATCGGCCGTGATGTCGACGGCGGCGAGGTACTCGTCGGGGCCGCGATGCACGACGCTGGCACGGTTGCGTTCGACATCCCACAGTCGCACCGTGCCGTCGGCGCTGCCCGAAGCGAGGCCGGTCCCTGCGGGATTGAACTGGACGAAGTACACCGGTTGTTCGTGGCCGACCAGAACGGCGAGTGGACTGCCGTCGGCCATGTTCCAGACGCGCACGGTCTTGTCGAAAGACGCAGACGCCAGGCGCGCACCGTCGGCGTCGAACGCCAGGCCGAAGACGGCGCCGCGGTGGCCCGACAGCGGTTCGAGTGGCGTGCCGTCCGCCGCCTCGAAGCGGCAGATCGAGCCGTCCTCCAGCCCGGCGGCAACCTGGGCGCCGGCGGTCGGGTTGCCAGTCGAGAAGGCCACGGCGTAGACGGTGCTCGAGGTCGCGATCGGCGCACCGACTGCGGCGCGTTCGCCGACGTTCCAGATCCTGACGGTGCGGTCCTCGGATCCCGACACCAGTCGCGTGCCGTCGGCGGAGAACGCCAGCGCGCGAACGGTGTCGCGATGGCCGACCAGCGTGCCGAGTGCGTCGCCCGTGCGCGGATCGACGACGTGGATCGCGTGATCCGAAGCACCCAGTGCCGCGCGATCACCCTTGGCCGACACGGCGACTGCATAGAGCGCTCCGGCAGCCAGCGCGAGCTGGCTGCGCAGTTCGCCAGTCGCAGCGTCCCACGTCCGGACCCGCGCGTCGCGGTTGCGTCCGAACGCCGCCACGTTCCGGTCGCCATCGACGAAGGCCACCGCCGGTGCCTGCAGCGACCGGTCGCCGCCGGCATCACCGGCGAACACCCTGGTTTCGCGACGGGAGGCGAGGTCCCAGATCCGTAGCGCACCGTTGGTGACGCTCACCACCAGCTTCAGGCCGCCGGTGTCGAAGCAGAGGCCACTGATCGCCCCGGCGCGACCGTCCAGCACGGCGACGCTGGCGTCGGCGGCGAGCGAAAGGTGATGCCACTCCCAACCGCGCAGCTCCGGAAAGCAGTTGGTCAGGTGGAGCTTGCCTTCGACGGTCTCGCCGGCAGCGAGGCTGGCGCTGGCGGCCGTCACATTCGCGATGTAGCCCTGCTGGCGGGCCTGGTCGAGGTTGACGATGGCCTCGTCGCGGGCGACGCGGGTCCGGTCCTGTTCGGCGGCGATCGCCGCGGCCCTCTCCGATTGCGTCCACGCCAGCGCGGCAAGTCCTGTGATCGCGACGACCACGAGCCCCGCGATGGCCGCGGAGAAACCGCGGTTGCGCCGGACCCACTTCATGAACTCGGCGAAAGCACCCTGCTGGTAGGCCTGGACGACGCGGCCCTCGAGGAAGGCCCGCACGTCGGCAGCCATGTCGACCATGCTCGCGTAGCGATCCTCGGACACGCGGGCCATCGCGCGTTCGCAGATGGCGATCAGCTCGAGGGGGACCTTCTTGTCGAGGAGGTGGATCGCGAGCGGCGGGCCTTCGAGGACGGCCCGGACAACGCCGAGCACAGAACCGCCAGCGACCTGCTCGTACGGGCGCTTGCCGGTCAACAGGTGGTAGAGGATCGCGCCGAGCGAGTAGATGTCGGACTGTGGACCGATGCTCTCGAGTTCGCCGGCCGCTTGTTCTGGCGGCATGTAGCACGGCGTGCCCATGACGACGCCCGCCTGCGTGCGCGTCGCCGCATCGGACGACGCGTCGCGGTCATGCCGATCGGTGTGCACGATCGAGGCCGCCGAAGCAGCCAGGAGGCGGCGGCGCTGGGCTTCGGCGTCCGGTTGTCCAAGCAAACGCGCCAGGCCCCAGTCCATGGCGTAGGTCTCGCCGAACTGGCCGACCATGACGTTCTCGGGCTTGAGGTCGCGATGCACGACGCCCTTGGAGTGCGCGTACGCCATGGTCTCGCACACGCGCTGCAGCACGCCGAGGGCGCGCGTCATGTTCCAGCCGTCGGCTCCGGATCGCACCTTGCCGATCACCTCACCGAAGTTGCTGCCCTTGACCAGCCGCATGGTGAAGTAGACGCGGCCACCCTGGTCGACGCCAAGTTCGTGCACGGGGACCACACCCGGGTGGTCGAGCTGTCCAGTGATCTGCGCTTCCTCGAGGAACCGGCTCATCCGGATCTCGGCGGTCGAGCCGTCGTCGATGGAACGCTCCGACTCGCCGAGGATGACCTTCATGGCCAGGGCGCGCCGCAAGTCGTTGTCCCAGACCTTGAGGACGGCACCCATGCCGCCGCGCGCGATCTCACCCTCCAACCGATAGCGCGGTGTCTTGACCTCGAGGGGTATTGGCGCCTGGGCGCGCGCGACGTCGTGCAGGCGCGGCACCTCGACGGTTGCCGCGAAACCATCGGCCTTGGCGCGCAGGGCGTGCAGGCGTCGCAGTTCGGGTGCCAGATCGCCGTGCCGGCCACAGAACGTCTCGAAGTCGACGCACGGTTGCCGCTGGCTCTGGGCGACGTAGCCCGCGTAGGCGATCTCGGCGGCACTGCTTCGATTCGGGTCGTGCTGCGACATGCATGTGCCGGTCTCGGCCAGCGTCGACGACGGGACGTGCCCGGCGCCGACGAGGCGAGGAGTCTAGTGGCGGCCGTCTTGAGCAGCAACCCGACGAGGCACCGATGCGTCGGCATCGGCTGCTGTGCACAACGGACTGGCGACTACGCGCGCGCGAAGTAGATCGCGTTGACCTCGCCCTCGTCGAGCAGCGGGTTGTCGAACCGCACCTCGTCGACGCTGGCCTCGCCGAACGCCTGCCGCAGGCGCTCGGTCACTTCGGGTTCGGCCGGCAGGCTGGTCCACAGCGCGAACACCCCGCCGGGCCGCAGGCTCTGCCGCGCAGCCGTCAGTCCCGCGACGGAGTAGAAGTCGGCGTGGGCCTCGTCCAGCAGATGGATCGGCGAGTCGTCGATGTCGATCAGGATCGCGTCGTACCGTGGTCCCTCGCCGGCCCGCAACTGCTGCAGGCAGTCGCCCTCGATCAGGTGGCAGCGCGGGTCACCGCACAGCGAGTCGCCAAGCGGTACCAGCCCCCGCCGATGCCAGGCGATCACCTCGGGCAGCAGTTCGATGACGTCGACCACGGCGACCCGCGGGTCGGCCAGGGCCTCGGCCGCCGTGTAGCCGAGGCCGAGTCCGCCGACCAGCACCCGCAGCTGGTCGCCGGTGATGCGCGCCAACGCGCGCGTCGCCAGTTCGCGTTCGCTGTCGGTGACCAGGCTCGACATCAGGAAGCGCCCGGCGAGCTTGACCTCGT
>JAYUCN010000893.1:0-7339 GCA_043740335.1 Planctomycetota bacterium | reverse complement strand
TCCTGACTCTTGAGCAGATCGGCGAGATCGTTCGCGAGGTATTGCACGGAACGTCCGAGCGCACCGACTTCATCGTTGCCACCGACCCGGACCTTCACCTCGGAGCCACCGCGGCCGAGCTTGCTGACGGCAAGGCCGATGTCCGTGATGCGCGTGGCGATCTTGCCGCCGAGCACCCACCCGGTACCGGCGCCGACCGCGGCAGCGAGCAGGCAGAGACCGAGGCCGACCTTCCAACCGCGACTCACGACCTCCGGGTCGCTGATGCCAGAGGCGAGGTTGTTGACGAGCGCCAGCGTCACGAGCAGTCCGCCGATCAGGCTGGCGATGGCCGTGCCGAGCGCGAGGTTGCGGGCCAGTTTGCCGGTCAACTTGCTGCCTTTGCGCGCCATGGGTTCGATCCTCGGCAGGGCTCGGCCGGGGGCCGGCATCATGGCAACCGCAACCGGGCGCGTCACGTCATGCTTCTTTCGAACCTGTGCGGGCACGCACGCACTCAACGCAAAGGAACGCTCAGGCTCCCAACACGGGCAACACGAGCCACAGCGACAGGCCCGCATAGACCCCCGCCATCTGGTCGTCGGCCATGATGCCGAGCGCCCCCGGCAGGTCCTCGAGCTTGCGCGCGGGCTGGATCTTCAGCACGTCGTGCGCGCGGAACGCGAAGAACGCCGCCATGTGCGCGAACGCACCGGGCAGCTTCTGGGCGAGCAGCGCATAGACGATGACGGTGACGAGGTAGCCAACCACCTCGTCGAGCACGAACTGACCCGGATCTTCCTTGGGCCAGGTGCGCGCGACGAACTCCGACTGCAGGCAGCCCCACAGGAACAGTACTACGGCGACGATGCCCCACGCCTGCACGGCGTGTCCCGGCATCAACCACTGCAGCGTCACAGCCAGCAAGACACCGCCGAGCGTACCGACGGTGCCAGGCGCCCACGGCGAGCAACCGAGCCCACCACAGGTGATGAGGAGCCAGCGGCAACGATCGGCGATCGACATCAAGTCGCTCCTCGAAACAACACGTCGCGCGCCTTCCACACGTAGTTGGCGCCCGACACGATCGTCAACACGAGACTGCTCCAGAAGCCGGCGTCGGCCCAGAAGACCCAGTAGTCGGTGCCCGCCACCATCGTCATGACGCAGGCGACGGTCCAGCACTGCAGCACCATCTTCCACTTGCCGAGCCGGTCGGCCGGGAACGGGCGACCGCTCGCTTCGACGACGCCGCGGATCGCGGTGACGAGGAACTCGCGCGCGATGACGATCACGACGTACCACGTCGTCAACGTTTGCCGCGCCGCGGGAAACTGCAGCAGCATGACGAGCGAACCGGCGATCAGCACCTTGTCGGCGAACGGATCGGCGACGCGCCCGAAAGCCGTCACCATCTGCCAGCGGCGCGCCAGCCAACCGTCGACGAAGTCCGTGAACGCAGCGATCAGGAACAGCACGAAGGCGGTCCATACGAGAGGCGGATCCCCCCAGGCCACTCCACTCACATGCACGAGGCCCGTCGACAGCAATGGCTGTGCCGCCATCTCGAGGCACACGAACACACCCACCGTGATCACGAGCCGCGAGATCGTGATGACGTTCGGCAGGTTCATGCCTTCTTCACCGCGGTGGCAACGCGACCGACGAGTTCATAGTCGCTCGCTGCCGTGATGGTCGCCGACACGAACGTGCCCGGCTCGGCCGCTCCCTTCGGCAGCAGCACGTGGCAATCGACTTCGGGCGCATCGGCGTACGTGCGGCCGACGAGGCGCTTCGCTTCGGCGTCGTAGCCATCGACGAGCACGGGCAGCGTCTTGCCGACGAAGCCCTGCTGGAAGGAAAGCATGACCGAGCGCTGCAGGTCCATGAGTTCTCGGGCACGCGCCTCCGCAACCGTGGTGGGCACCTGATCCGCCATGTCGTGCGCCGGCGTCGTCTCCTCGCGCGAGTACGGGAACACACCGAGCCGTTCGAAGCGGTAGCTCGCGATGAGCGCACGCAGCTCGGCGAAGTGTTCGTCGGTCTCGCCCGGAAAGCCCGTGATCAAGGTACTGCGTACAGCGATGCCCGGCACCTCCTCGCGCAGGCGGTCGAGGATGCCCCGCACCTGCTCGCTCGACACGCCGCGCTTCATCGCGCGCAGCATCGGGGAACTGATGTGCTGGATCGGGATGTCGAGGTACTTCACGGCCTTCTTGTGCTCGCGCAGAAAGGTCGTGAGCTCGGGCGCCACGGTGTGCGGATACGCGTACATGAGGCGGATCCACTCGATGCCGGCCACATCACCGAGTTGCTCGAGCAGCGTGTGGATCTGCCGCTTCTTGTGCAGGTCGAGGCCATAGGCCGTGCTGTCCTCGGCGACGACGACGAGTTCCTTGATGCCGGCGGCGGCGAGCGTCTGCGCTTCCTCGACGAGCACGTCGATCGGCTTGCTGCGGTTGCGCCCGCGCATCTGCGGGATCGCGCAGAACGTGCACTTGTGGTCGCAGCCTTCGCTGATGCGCAGGTAGGCGAAGCTCTTCGGCGTCAGCAGTACGCGCTTCTGATCACTGCGCGGGCCTTTGGGCTTGCCGCCATCGACGGTGGCGACCCAACGCCGGTCCGAACCGTTGACGATGCGGCGCACGACCGCCGGCACGCCCGAGTAGTCCGACAGGCCGAATACGGCGTCGAGCTCGGGAATGGACTTCCTGAGTTCCTCGCCGTAGCGCTGCGCGAGGCAGCCGACGGCGATGACACCCTTCAGGATGCCGTCTTTCTTCAGGCGGGCGACGGCGAGGATCGTGTCGATCGATTCCTGCTTGGCCGACTCGATGAACCCGCACGTGTTGACGACGACGACGTCGGCGTCCTCGGCATCCTGCACGACAGAGAGCCCCTCTTCGACGACGTGACCGAGCAGCACCTCGGAGTCCACGAGGTTGCGCGCGCAGCCGAGGCTTACCAGGGAGACACGGATCGCTTCGTTCACGAAATCGTCGTCCTTGCCGGCCGGTCGCCGGTGCTCCGGCTGCGGCGGGAGCCGCAGCCGTTCACGCCGGCTTCTGCTGGACGACCCAGACCTTGACGGTCGCGTCGACCGTGCTGTGCAGGTGCACGATCACGTCGAACACGCCGATCTCCTTGAGCGGTTGCTCGAGGCGGATCTGCCGGTCGTCGATGTGGATGCCCTTGCTGCGCAACGCTGCCGCGATCTGCGCACCAGAGACCGATCCGAACAGGTGGCCTTCGGCGTTGGCGCGACTCTCGATCGTCACCGAGGCTTCGCCGATCTTGGTGGCGAGCTCCTTCATGCTGGCGACGCGGTCCTGCTCCTCGACCAGGGCCATGGCGCGCGCGCGCTCGATCTCGGCCACGTTGTTCTTCGTGACCGCGACCGCGAGGCCTCGCGGCAGCAGGTAGTTGCGGGCATAACCGGCCTTGACCTTGACGACATCGCCAAGGCGGCCGACGTGCTCGATGTTCTGTTTGAGCAGGAGTTCCATGGCTCAGACCCTCCCGACGAAGGGCATCAGGCCGACCATGCGAGCGCGCTTGATCGCGGTCGCCAGCTGGCGTTGGTTCTGACCGGAGAAGCCGGTCCGCTTGCGCGACTGGATGCGCCCGTTCGCCGACACGAACTTGGCCAGGTAGGCGATGTTCTTGTAGTCGAGCGGTTCTTCGGGCAGCACCTCGCGGCGCCGGGCACCGAAGCGGCCGAACTTGCTGCGGCGGGCGCCGCCACCATCGCGGCCGCCGCCGTCGCGACCGCCGCCATCGCGGTAGCCACCGCCATTCGAACTCATGTTGCTCATGACGAGGCCTCCGTCGTGGCTTCGGGTATGGACTCGATCTCGGGGATTGCCGGCGGTGGCGGCGGCGCCGGCATCGGCGCGTCGTCGGCGGGGATCGTGTTGACGTCGAAGGCGGCTTCGGGCTCGTAGGCCGTCTGCGGCACTTCGGCGCAGTCGACGAGCAGGAATCGCAGCAGCGATTCGTGGAACTGCAGGTCGCGACGGATACCGCCCAGGCCCTGCGTGTCGGCGGCGAAGTAGATGAGCAGGTAGGTGCCGCGCTGCTGGCCCTTGATCGAGTAGGCGAGGCGGCGCTCGTCCCAGCGCCGACCACTGAGGATCTTGGCGCCGTGCTTGGTGAACAGGCCGAGCACCGCTTCCTTGAGCGTCTGCCAGCCCTTGCGAACCTCCCGATTGTCGAGGAGGCACATGCATTCGTACGTGCGGGTGCGTTGCAACTTCATTCTCCCGGGTGTTTGCCCGTGTCAGAGCTGTTGTAGGTTCCCATCAGGGTCTGCAGGTCGTTGCCATCGAGCCACGCTGCCACGCAGTCGACGGCACGCAGAAGAACACGACCGAGAACCTCACGTTCCTCCGGGAGGAATGGAGCCAGGACGAAGTCCGACCAGTTGGTCGGGCGTTGCCCTTCGGACCCGCCGCGGCCATCGATCGGCTTTGGCTCAGGTTGCCCGATACCGAGACGGAGACGGGGAAACGCTTCCGTACCCAGCAGCTGCTGGATGGACTCGAGGCCATGGTGGCCTCCTGCGCTCCCCGACGGCCGGATACGCATCCGGCCCAGCGGTAGGTTCAGGTCATCGACGATCACAAAGAGCGAATCCGGCGGTCGCCCCGCATGCCGGAGCAGAGGTGCTGCGACTTCGCCGGACAGATTCACATAGGTCTGCGGCTTCACCAGCAGGAACGAGTGTCCCTTCCGGCGACTTTCGCAGACCCTCGCTTTCACTTTGCCCGAGAAGGTGCGCGAACCGTCGTCCGCGTGCCGCTCGAGCCGGGTGAATGCGAGTCCCAGACGCTGGGCCAGGAGGTCTTGCACCATGAACCCGACGTTGTGTCGGGTCGCTTCGTACTCGGGCCCGGGGTTGCCGATGCCCAGAACGATGCGGTGCCAGCCCATGGCTGCGTGCGAGGGGCGAGGAAGCTACGGGCAGCAGCCCCGGAGGGCAAGCACCGTTCCGCCAAGCCGGGGCACGACGTTCCCGATCACGACTTGGCCGGGGGCTTCTCGGGCTTGTCCGGCTTCTCGGCCTTGTCGCCCTTCTCGGGCTTGTCGGCCTTGTCGCCAGGTACAGCACCAGCAGCCGCAGGTGCTGCACCCTCGGCAGGAACCGCCGCCGCCGGTGTCGCCTCGGGCAACGCCTGCACGACCATCTTGGCGACGTGGCAGATCGAGGTGGTGAGTGGCGTCAGCAACGTGACGCCCTTCGGCATCACGAGCTGGCTCGCCAGCACGAACTCGTCGAGCTCGACCTTGGTGACGTCGTACTCGATGTGATCGGGGATCTCGGTCGGCAGGCAGCGCACCTTGATGAGGACATGGTCCTTCATGAGGGTGCCGCCCTTGGCGAGGCCGATCGGGTGACCGACGAGCGCGACCTCGACATCGGTGTCGATGGGCTTCGTCAGGTCGATGCGCTTGAAGTCGGCGTGCAGCGGGCGATCCGAGGTCGCGTGCCATGACACTTCCTGGAGGAAGGCCGCCTGCGCAGCGCCGGCGACCTCGAGCTGGAACACCTTGTGGTGTGCCTTCACGTGCTGCTCGAGTTCCCACTCCGAGATGGCGATCGAAACGCTTTCCTTGCCATCCCCGTAGACGACGGCTGGCAGCCAGCCCTCGGCGCGCAGTTGCGCGACCTGATTGCGACCCAGCGCGGTGCGGCGCTCGGCCTTGATGCGGACGACTTGCATTGGACTACCTCGTTCTGATGACTGCGGGGGAAGGTGGCGTTCTGATGAATGCGGGAGAAGGTGGACTGCTGGGCGCGCTAGCGCTCGTTCTCGAACAGTTTGCTGACGCTCTCGCTGCGGTGGATGCGGTCGATCGCCCGCGCCAGCAGCTGCGCCATCGAGCAGACCTCGAGACGCTGGATCTTCTTGTCGTGCACGGGCACGGTGTCGGCGAACAGGATCTTCTCGACGTCGGCATGGTTGAGGCGCTCGACGGCGTTGCCGCACAGCACCGCGTGAGTGGCGACGATGAAGACCTTGAGTGCGCCCTTCTCCTTGACGATGCGGGCGGCGTCGACGATCGAACCACCGGTGCTGACCATGTCGTCGACCAGCACCACGTCGCGATTCTTGACGTCGCCGATGACGTGCTCGATGACGGTCTGCTCGCCGCTGATGCGGCGCTTGTCGATGATCGCGAGGTCGCAGCCGAGTTCCTTCGCGTAGGCGCGTGCGAGCTTGGTGCCGCCGATGTCGGGCGACACCACCATCACGTCCTTGGTCTCGAGCTGACGCACGCGCTCGATCATGACGGGGCGCGCGTAGAGGTGGTCGACCGGGATGTCGAAGAAGCCCTGGATCTGCGCCGCGTGCAGATCGACGGCGACGACGCGCGTGTAGCCGGCGGTGACGAGCAGGTTGGCGACGAGCTTGGCGTTGATGGGCACGCGACCCTCGTCCTTGCGGTCCTTGCGCGCGTAGCCGAAGTACGGGATCACGGCAGTGATGCGATCCGCCGACGCGCGGCGCAAGCAGTCCGCGAACGACAACAGTTCGAACAGGTGTTCGTGCACGTTCGGGCAGGTCGGCTGCACGACGTAGACGTCGGCGCCGCGCACGTCACACTCGACCTTGAGGTTGATCTCGCCGTCGGGAAAGCGGGTCAGCGAGCAGGCACCGAGTGGCACGCCCATGAACGAGCAGATGTCCTGGGCCAGGCGCGGATGGGCGGTGCCCGTGAACACCCGCAGACGTTCGCCGCGCACGCTCATGCCCCTTCCTTCGTCGGCGTCCCGGCTGCCGGCTTCTTCGCCGGCTGATCGCGCATCTTGAGTTTCTTCGCCGGCACGCCGACCCAGACTTCGCCGGCACCGATCACGCTGCCGCGCGTGACGATGGCGCCCGCCCCGGTCATCGCATGGTCGCCGAGTTCGCTCGGGGCCACGATCACCGTGCCGCTGCCGACGAAGCAGTGTGCGCCGATGCGCGTCGCATGCTTGTGCACGCCATCGTAGTTGGCGGTGATGGTGCCGGCCCCGATGTTGGATCCGGCCCCGATCGTCGCGTCGCCGAGGTAGGTCAAGTGCTTGGCCTTCGTGCCGGCACCGAGCCGCGACTTCTTCGCCTCGACGAAGTTGCCGACTTCGGCACCGTCTTCGAGCACGGTGCCGGCACGCAGGTGCGCGAACGGACCGACTTCGCAGTGGCTGCCGATGATGCAGCCAGCCCCGATGACCGTGCACGGCAGGATCTTCGTTTCCGCCCCGATCTGCACGCCGTGGTCGATCCACGTCGTCGATGGGTCGACGATGAGCACGCCGTTGGCAAGGTGCTCGAGCACGATGCGTTCTTGCAGGATCATGCGGGCCACGGCGAGG
>JAYUCN010000892.1:0-7372 GCA_043740335.1 Planctomycetota bacterium | reverse complement strand
CACGAACGGCGCGCGTAGCCGAAGTCGCCAGGTAGCGCCGCCTCTATTCCAAATCGGTAATAGCGCGCAGCTCGTTTCCCGTGACGCAGACTCCTAGGCAATCGCGTCCGCGTCCAGAGTGATCCGCCCAGATGGCCCTCGAAGACCCTGCCCTCTCGAGATCGACACGAACTCCGGTGCGTCGTGATGGCGCTGCGCGCGCGTCTCCGCGGGTGATCTCACGCAGTCTGGGCACGAAGATTGCCACGGCGGGGAACCCGCCCCAACAGGGTCGGAGGAGCAATTCCAATGAAGCACGTGTCTTTCGCCGCAGCAGTGTCCCTCGTACTCCTGGGAGCAACCGTCAGTTGCAGCAAGGAGTCCGCCGCCTCCGGCCCCTCTGGAACGAGACTCGCCTTGACCAAGCCTGCCGATCAGCGGATGGCCCAGGGAGAGTCGAACAAGGTCGCGGTCGCCATCGACCGAACCGGCTTTGCGGACCCGGTCCACATCACTTTCTCCAATCTTCCTGAGGGCGTGCGGGTGGAGGACGACATCATCCCGGCGGGAGACTCGAAGAAAGACTTCGTGCTCGTCGCCGCGCCGACCGCAGTGGTCGTGGAAAAGCAGATCGTCACCGTGAGGGCCAAGGGGTCGAGCATCACGACGTCGCAGACCTTCGAGCTGTCGGTGAAGGCGAAGTCCTAGGATCCAGCCATTGCAGCCCTCGGGCGCCCTGCAATCGTAGGCAATGGACTGGCCGAGTTCGCGCGGCCCGGCAGTTGCGGAATGCCCGGCATGGGTCTTGGCAAAGCAGTCGTTGCCGGCGTTGGCGCCAAAATGCTGACCGGCAGTCTTCTCGGATTCGTCGTGGTGTTCGCACTCATCTACTGGTTGCTCTAGTCCTGGGCCAATGCCAAGGGTAGCGCGCGAGCAGGGCGAGCAGCGGGACCGCGACCGATCCTGAGCCGGAGGTAGTTTGGACAATTCGCCCACCAAGAATCGTCCAAGCCACCTCCGAGCAGCAAGGTCATCGACGTGCCGGTTCGGACTGCGCCCGCAACGTGCGCAAAAAGTCGGTACCTACCTTGCTGGCGCCCCCCGCGCCGGAGCACCGCCTGGTCGAGGATCCTCGATGTTCGCCCTGGCAGCATCTGCGTGCCCGGATCCATCTGCCGATGCAGAGTCTGCATTCGGGCCTTCCAGATCGGTGCGCAGTGCCTGCATCGTCCTGGTGACAAACTCGACCGGCCGTTGATGAATGGATTCTGCGCCCAGCCGGCGCAGGCTCCGGACGATCTGTTCCCAGGTCATGGCCTGTGTCTCCGGAGGAATGCCGAGGCGTGTGGTCGCTGATGACCCTCGTGCCTCTCGCGTGCAGCAGGCAGGCGTGGTGTCGATGCACTCGCGTCGAAGTTGAAAGTCATGGGATGTCGAGGACGGTCTGTCCGTTGGGCACTGGAACGAGTGCTAGGCCCTGGCAGTGAACGTGGTCTGAAATGGGGATGAATGACGGGTCATGCTCATGCCGCTCCTTGCCCCGTGGATCACTCCGTGAAGTCGATCTCACTTCACATTCATCACGAACTCAGAGGCGGGTGCTACATGACCACCGTGGCGTTGCGAACGCGCACTCAACACCCCATGCGTCATCATCATCTGCTGCCAGTCTGCTTGCTGTTCCTCGGGCTTGCTTCGTGTGCAAAGCATCACGGCGATCCGTCCCGAACTGGTGACCAACCGATCGGCGGTCACGACCACGACACCAACCGCACCCCCGCCATCAGCGGGCCTGGCGACGAACACGTCGACGACGGCGACGGCAATCCCAGCGGTGGCGCTGGCGCCCCGGTTCCCGAACCGGGCACCCTGCTGTTGGTCGGCACTGGACTCGCCTTCGCTTCTGGACGGATGCGGCGAAGACGGCAGTCCCCGAAGTAGCTTCGGCACGATGCGAACTCGAGCATCGCCACCGGGTCACGGTGAGGTGGATGCATGACCGAGGAGGTCGCCTCGCCGTCAGCCAGCCAGCCGCGACGCGATCGCCGCCATGACCGCTGCCGGCAGGGGTGGCCCGTCGAGCCCCGGCATCTGACCCGGTGCATCGGTCGGCACGAGGTGCACGTGCGCATGGCGCACGACCCAGCCGATCACACTCACGCAGACTCGCTCACACGGCAGGCGCTCGCGCATGCTGCGCGCGACCTCACGCACGAACGCCCACAACGCAGCATGGCCGGCGGGCGACAGGTCGAACACACCGTCGACGACCGCCGTCGTGGCGACGATCACGTGGCCGGGGCGCACGGGCCGTTCCGCGAGGAACGCGAGGTGTGCGTGATCGCGACGGATCACGTGCGCGGGCCGCCGGCCGGCGATCACGTCTTCGAACGTCTGCGGCTTCATCGCCCGAGCCCGAGCATCGCCGGATCAGTGATGGGCGCCTCACAGACACCGCGCCGGCACACGTAGGCTGCGGGCGCACCGTTCACTGGCACCTTGCCGTCGAACACCTTGGACAGCTTGCCGAGTGCGACGCGGTTGCCGTCGTGCACGAGTGCCACGACGTGATGGTCCGGAAACACTCGCCACGCCGCCTGGAGCAGCGCCACCGTGCGTGGATCCCCGGGCTCGCCGGCGATCACGATCTCGCGCGGATCCGCGAGATGGAACTGCAATGCCAGCACGAGTGCCGGCGCCGCCAACGGCGTGCTCGCGAGCAACGCGTGGTTGGCGCGAAGAGCCGCCACGCCCATCGCGTAGAGACTCTCGTCGCCGAGCAGCAGGCCGGCGCGCAAGTACGCGTGCACGGCCATCGCCGTGCCGGATGGCGTCGACGCTTCGACTGCACTCTTCGTGCGCGCGAGCAGCACTTCGTGGTCGTCGGCGGTGAACCAGAAGGCGCCGTCCTCGGCGCGGAAGTGTTTGCCCACGGCGGCCAACAGATCACGACTCGTGGCGAGCCAGCGCGGATCGGCATCGACCTCGAACAACGACAGCAGGCCATCGGCGAGCATCGTGTAGTCCTCGAGGTAGCCCTGGTGCCGCGCCGTTCCAGAGTGCCAGCTGCGCTGGCAGCGGCCGTCGACGACCAGCTCGCGCAGCACGAAGTCCGCGGCCGAACGCGCCGCCTCCAGGTAGCGTTCGTCGCCGAGGTGACGGTAGCCGGCGGCCAGCGCCGTGAGCGCGAGTCCGTTCCACGCGCAGAGGATCTTGTCGTCGGTACCGGGACGCACGCGCTGGCCACGATGGGCGAGCAAGGACGCCCGTGCGTCCTGCAAGCGTTGCCTCATGGCATCGACCGGTGCACCGAGAGCCACCGCGATCGCCTCGGGTGCCTGGGCGCGTACGAGCACGTTGCTGTGTTCCCAGTTGCCGCCCGCAGTCACGCCGAAGTAGCGGCTCGCGAGCGGGCTCGCCGCACCGAGCACGGCGTCGAACTCGTCCTTCTGCCAGACGAAGTACTTGCCTTCGACATCCTCGCTCTGCGCATCCTGGCTCGACCAGAAGCCGCCGCGTTCATGCCGCATCTCGCGCAGCAGATAGTCGAGCGTCTCGCGCGCGACGACCGCATGGTCGGTCTCGTGCGTGCGCGCGAAGGCATCGAGGTAACATGGCACGAGCAGCACGTTGTCGTAGAGCATCTTCTCGAAGTGCGGCACGCGCCACTCGCGGTCCGTGCTGTAGCGATGGAAGCCGCCGCCGAGCTGGTCGTAGATGCCGCCGCTGCGCATCGCGACGAGCGTGCGTTGCACAATGGCCAACGCCTTCTCGTCGGGCAGGCGCAGCAGCACCTGGAGCTCGCTCGCGTGCGGAAACTTCGGTGCCCATTGCGGCGGATAGGCGAAGCCACCGCTCACCGCGTCGAACCGTTCCTCCGACTGTGGCAACACCTTGGCCAGCAGTGCGGCCGTGGGTTCACCCGCCGGCAGCTTGGGCTCGAGCACCGTTCGCAGATGGGCAGAGAGTTGGTCGGCGCCGTCGAGCACTTCTTTGCGCTGCTCGCGCCATGCCTTGGCGAGCGATTCGAGCACGCGGCGGAAGCCGGGTCGCCCGTGGCCGTCCTCGGGCGGAAAGTAGGTGCCGCCGTAGAACGGACGCCCGTCGGGCGTGAGCCACGCCGACAGCGGCCACCCACCCTGCTGCCCCATTGCTTGCAGGGCCCCCATGTAGATCTCGTCGAGGTCCGGCCGCTCTTCGCGGTCGACCTTGATGCAGACGAAGTGTTCGTTCATGTAGGCCGCGATTGCCGGATCGGCGAAACTCTCGTGGGCCATGACGTGGCACCAGTGGCACGCCGCGTAGCCGATGCTCAGGAAGATCGGCTTGTCCTCCTTCTTGGCGCGGGCCAGGGCCTCGTCGCCCCACGCATACCAGTCGACGGGGTTGAGTTGGTGCTGGCGCAAGTAGGGCGAGGACTCCTTGGCGAGGCGGTTCGGCTTCGGCTCCTGCTTGGGCTCGGGCTTCACGCCGGGATCCTGCGGTACGGCGAGTGCAGTGCCCAGAGCCGCCTGCGCGAATGCGGAAGCGAGACCCAGAACGGCAAGCCGCGAACAAGGGAAGTGACCCATGCTCGCATCCTCCTCGCTGCCTCGGCGGCGCGCGAGCCCTGCGGCCCGTCTTCCGCTGCTCCAGCCGTTCCGACCCAGGTGAGGACTCGCATGCGGCGCACCATGAGGTAACCTTCCCGCATGCGGTCCGCGCTGCTCCCGGTACTCCTGCTTTGCGCCGCGTGCGGCGGCGGTGGTGGCAGCAGCGAGGTGACTCCGAGCACCGCCCCCGCGCGCCTCGCCGCCGACGACCTCGACCTCGGACCCGCCACCACGACCGCCGAGCTCGTCGTGCGCCTCGCCGACGCGCCGACACTCCCAGCGCTGCTCGAGGTAGCCATCGAACTGCCGAACGCCCTCACACTTCCCGCCGACCATCGACTCCTGCCGGCGGTCGCGGTGCCCACCCTCGACGGCGACTTCAAGGACGGCCGGTTCGTCGTGGTCTGCGGGGATGCCGAGAACCCGGTGGCGAACCTCCTGCAACGCGGCCCGCTGTTCCGTCTCCAGCTCGTCACCAGCACACCGCGGCAGCCGGGCACCTACACGATCCGCTTGCACGACCTGCGCGCCGTCGCCAGCGACGGCAAGGACATCGAGGTTGAAGGCAATCCCACCAGCGTGAACGTCACGGTGCGCTGAGTTGGCTCACTTTGCGCTCGGCGTGCCGCCCTCGCTGATGGCCTGCTCCATGGCCGAGAGGCTCGTGCCCTGCATCTCGCGCACGCGTTCCTGCAAGGCACCGAACCACAGAAACCAGCGGCCGGGCAGACTGTCCACTGTGCTCTCGTCATGCCAATGGACGCGACACCCGCCGGTGTCCGGTACCCATTCGACGCGTCCTTTGCCGCGCGGCAGCAGCTGCGAGTCCTGCGGCCCCTGGCTGTGGAAGTCGTAATCGATGCCGCCCGGTGCCACCGTGCTGATGGTCAGCATCGCCTTGCCCTGGTTGCCGGACCATGCGATGCGGTGACCCACGGTGCCAGGTTCGCCCGTCACCTCCCGCGTGGTCTGCGGCCCGAGGGTGACTTCCACGGACGACCACTTCGCCCACGAGCGGAAGTCGCGCACGAGCCCGGCAACCTGCTCGGGTGAGGCGCGGACGGTGCGCGTCGTGTCCACCCGCCAGGTGTCGGCGAGAATGCAGCCGACGCCGAAGTACACGAGCACCATGCCGGCCAGCGCCAGCACCATGGTCCTCCACATGCTCTTCGCCGTCGACATGGCGCGGCAACGTAGCCGCACGACGCGGATTTCGCGACCGCGGACGGAACGGCTTCACCGCTGTGAGATGCCTGTGGCGCCTGGGCGCTTGACGGCGGTTCCTTGCAGTGGGACGGTTCCGGGGACTCGTCTCGTTGCCGCACATCCACGACACCGTGCCGGCGTTTTGCATGCAGCCGTCGCCGTGTTCACCCGGGTGGCGGACGGCCGCATGCTGCGCGACCCCCGGACCTGGCCTTGGCGGAACGCGTACGACCTGCTCTGGGGATGGGGCTGCTGTGAACCGATGACCGACGATCAAGAGACGCTCGTGCAGCGCGCCGGTCGCGGCGATGCGGACGCAGTTGGCCAACTGCTGTTGCGACACCTGCCGGCAGTGCGTGCCTACGTGCGGTTGCGCAGTGGTCCGACGGTGCGGCAACATGAGAACGATTCGGATGTCGTGCAGTCGGTGTGCCTCGAACTGCTGCAGAGCCTGCGCGGCGATGGCGGGTTCCACTACGCGGGCGAGGCGGCGTTCCGCAGCTGGCTGTTCACCGCGGCGCTGCGCAAGCTGGTCGAGCGCGATCGCTACCATGGCGCCGGCAAGCGCGATGCCGCGCGCGTGGAGCCGAACACCGGCGACGACGCGGCTCCAGCTGCAGATCTGCTGTCCTGCTATCAGAGCCTCTGCACACCGAGTCGCGTCGCGATCGGGCGCGAGACCCTACAGCAGGTCGAACGCGCGCTCGACGCCATGCCGGAAGAGCAGCGGGAAGTGATCCTGCTCGCCCGCCTCGCCGGCTTGTCGCATCGGGAGATCGCGGCGCACCTCGGGCGCACCGAAGTGGCCGTGCGCTCGATCCTGTCGCGCAGCCTTGCGCGACTGGCCCGGTACCTGGGGGAGCAGTGAGCGATCCGACGCCATCGCTTGCTGACGGTGCTGGCTCGCCGGAGAGCCAGATCGAGCAGCTCGTTGCGCAGCTCCTCGAGCAGACGGAGCAGCAGGCAGCGGACATCCTCGACGCGTTCTGCCGCCAGCATCCCGCGCAAGCCGAGGCGATCCGCGCCCAGCTCCGCCAACTGCGTGCCGCCGGTTTCCTGGTGCCCGACGCAGCCGCGAGTGCACCATCGAGTTGGCAGAAGGCATCTGCCGACGCTGCCCTGACTGCCGAACCGTCGCACCAGAAGCTCGGCCCCTATCTACTGGTGCGTGAACTCGGCCGCGGCGGCCAGGGCATCGTCTACGTCGCCACCGACATGCGCTTCCAACGGCAGGTCGCACTCAAGGTCCTGTCCACCGGTGGAGCACTCGCCGACAGCACGATGCGGCGGTTCCGCCGCGAGGCCGAGGTTGCGTCCCGGCTGGATCACCCCGGCATCTGTCCGGTCTTCGACGCGGGCATCGACGGCGACCTGGCGTACATAGCCATGCGACTCGTGCCCGGGGCGACGCTCACGCAGACGCTCGCACAGGCGCGCAGCCAGCAGAACACGACACCTGCCACGGCAACGAAGGCCGAGGTGCTGCGGGCAGTGCTTCTTGTGGAGCAGGTCGCGCGTGCCCTGCACGTCGCGCACGAGGCGGGGATCGTGCATCGCGACATCAAGCCCGGGAACATCATGGTCACGCCGGCCGG
>JAYUCN010000891.1:0-3032 GCA_043740335.1 Planctomycetota bacterium | reverse complement strand
CGCCGGCGACGACCCCGTGCCGATCGGACGGCCACTCAGCAACCAGCGCGCCTACGTGCTCGATGGCAACCTCCAGCCCGTGCCGGTCGGCAGCGCTGGCGAATTGTGGATCGGAGGTGCTGGCGTCGCCGCTGGCTACTTCCGGCGACCGGAACTGACGGCGGAACGGTTCGTGGCCGACCCGTTCGTGGGCAAGGGTGCTTCGATGTACGGCACGGGCGACCTCGTGCGCTGGCGCGCGGACGGGGTGCTCGAGTACCTCGGTCGCAAGGACCACCAGGTGAAGGTGCGCGGCTACCGCATCGAACTCGGCGACATCGAGGCGGCGTTGAGCCAGCATGCCGGCGTGCGTGAGAACGTGGTGGTCGCGCGCAATGACGGTGGCGAGACGCGCTTGGTTGCCTACGTCGTGGCTCGGGCCCAGGCGCCCAAGCCCGACGACCTGCGCGCCCACGTGCGCGCGTTGCTGCCGGAGTTCATGGTGCCGAGCCACTTCGTCGCGATGGCCGATCTGCCGCGCACGCCGAACCTGAAGGTCGATCGCAAGGCACTGCCGTCGCCGGAAGCGGTCGCGGCTGCCAGCACGAAGACCAAAGCACAGGCCCAGGACGCCACCGAGGACACGATCCTGTCGATCTGGAAGCAAGCGCTCGCCACCGAGGCGGTGGGGGTCCTGGACAACTTCTTCGACTCGGGCGGTCACAGCATCCTCGCCGTGCGCGTGCACCGCGAGATCGTGCAACGCCTCGGCGTCGACATGCAGATCACGGACCTCTTCCGCTTCACTACCGTGCGCGCCCTGGCGCGGCACCTGCAGGTGGGCAAGTCGGCGCCGACCGCGGCGCAGCAGGCGATGGAACGCGCCAAGCACCGCCGCAACCTGCTGCGGCGCAGTTGAGGCCGCAGTTGGGGCCACTGTACGCGCAACGCCCCGCGGACACCGGAGTGGCCGCGGGGCGTTGCGTTCCCCACCGCTTGCAGCGGCGGGTGACTCGACTCGACCATCGCAGGATCAGTTGCAGCCGGTGCCAGCGACGCGGAGTTTGAGGCCGTTGCTGAGGCCGACGAGTCCGAACAGCGGTGGCAGCGGCACGAACGTGGCCGCTTGCAGGTAGAGGTCGACGGGTGTCTGGCCCGGTGCGATCGGGACCGGCACCACCACGTTGCCCGCACCGTCGGCGACGTAGAGCCCTACGGTTCCATACGCGGCGGTGTCGAGGAACAGCGTGCAGCCCGAGCCCAGTGGCAACGGCACACTGAGGTCGCTGAACAACAGCAGCACCGGAGTCGCCGGGCCCGTCGCGACGTTGATCGCGAACGCGGCGTTGCCCGCCGATGGGATGCCGTTGCCGAAGATCTCGGCCGCCGGGGTACCGCAGCCGCCACCGAGGTGGACCGAGGGTTGCAGGCCGGGTACCTGGGTCGGCACCACAACCGTCAGGGCGCCGGTGCCAGCAATGGCCTGGTCGATCGTTGCGCTGCCGGAGGTCGGGGCGACATCGCAGTCGAACCAGAAGTTGAAGATCTGGTTCCACTGCTGGGCGTTGCCCGCGGCCGCCAGGAAGGCGATCTGGGTACTGGTCACCGAAGTCGTCCAGTCGTTGAGCGGGTTGCTGTCGATGTCGCGGGAGCCGAGGTTCTGCACGCGCGCGCCAGCACAGACCGGCAAGCGGAACGCGGCGCTGCCGCGGCTGTTGTCGATGTCATGCACTGCGTACTCGTAGTGCCAGAAGCCGTTGGTCGGGCCCGTGACCTTGACGGCGACGCCGAACTGCCCTTCGTCGGTGCCGTTCGCGGCCGAGTTGTAGGAAGCACCGGTCCAGCGCGTGAGCACCGAGCCGCTGACGGAGGTGCCGACGTTGGCAGTGCTCCAGGCGGTGCCGCTCCACGTGAACGTGACGCCGCGGGAGCGCAGGTTGTTGCCGCGCTTGTCGAGCGCTTCGCCCTGATGGATCAGGTGGATCTGGTAGTAGTAGGTGGCGCCGGCGATGCCGACTTCGCTCTCCTTGACGGTGACACGGTTCTTCACGACATCGAAGCCGGTCGTGACGAGGCTGCGCACACCATCGGCCGCGAGCGGATAACCGGCCTGCACCGGATCACCGATGTCGAAGTAGGAGCCGACCGGGTTCCAGGTTCCGAGCCACGGATTGAGCTCTTGAGCCGGGCCGAGCCAGGTACGGTCGCCGTTGTTGCTGTTGGCGTACACGTCGGAGCAGCCGATGCCCATCACCGAGCCGGTGCCGGGATTGGTGCATGGGAGGCACGGACCACTGTTGCTGTTGAGCGACGTGAACGCGTGCTTGATGAACGACCAGTCGGAGATCTGCACCATGCGGCCGCCCGACTCACGCGTGATGATGAAGCCGAACTTCGGGTGGTTCGGTTGCATCGCTGCCTGCCACGGGATCGTCACGGTGCCCGGGTTGCACATGTCGTTCCGGACCGAGAAGCCGAACTCGCCACCCGGAAAGGCAGCGCCGCGGCGGCCCCACACAATGGGCGAAGAGATGTCGAAGAGGTTGCCGTCGAGACCGGTCACCTTGTTGGATTGCGCGACCAGACCCTGGATCGCCGCGAGAGAGGTGAGGGTTGTGATGAGTGTCTTGTGCATGGGCATCGTGTCGTTGGTTGGCAGTCGAAGTTCGAGGGGGAAGGTACAGAGTAGCGTATCCTGGTCGGTTGCGCGTGCCAGTCGTTACACAGTTGCGGCACAGTGGAAAGCAGCGCGTATGGTACTTGCCCCGCCGACAGCGGAGTGACCGCGGGGCTGGTGTTGTCCGCTGCTCGCGGGGCGGGTGTTGCCGTGGCAGGGCCAGGTCAGTTGCAGCCCGTGCCCGCGAAGCGGACCTTGAGGCCGTTGCTGAGGCCGACGACGTTGAACAGGGGCGGGTTCGGAATGAACGTGGCCGCCTGCAGGAAGACGTCGACCGGCGTGAGGCCCGGTGGGACGGCGATCGGGATCGACACGTTGCCAACACCGTCCGCCACGTAGAAGCCGATGTCGCCCATCGTGGCGAGGTCGAGGAAGA